>JALRFZ010000507.1 GCA_023253615.1 Verrucomicrobiales bacterium
TCCCTCTTCCCTTCAGCCCTCTGCTGAACCCTCTTCCCAACTACCCGTCGACTCCACGGCGGCTCCCGTTCCTCTCTATGACGCCCCTCCTTTCCCGCAAGTCACGCTTGCTGAGGAGGAGCTGACCCTCGAGGACGTTGCCGCTGTGCCCTTATCTTCGGGCCCCTCCCCTCCTCTTCCCTCTTCTCCCCTTCCATCTGCCGCTCCCTCTTTGGCTGAGGCTGTCGCCCCGCCTTCCAATCCCTCTTCTCCCTTTCCCTCTTCCCTTCAGCCCTCCGCTGAACCTTCTTCCCAACTACCCGTCGACTCCACGGCGGCTCCCGTTCCTCTCCATGACGCTCCCCCTTTCCCGCAAGTCACGCTTGCTGAGGAGGAGCTGACCCTCGAGGACGTTGCTGCTGTGCCCTTGTCCTCGGTTCCCGCCGCCCCGGAGACGCCCGGAGCCGACGAGAGCCCGGAAGCTGAAGCTTCCGGAACCCCTGACGAAGAGCCTGCCGCCACCGGTGACGGGGAAGAGGCGTGAGCCTCATCCGGGCCGCCGGGCCCGGTCTTCTCGCATTGACAACGCCTTTCAGAACTCCAAAGTAAATTTTCCTTCCGCGACGATCCTCCGTCCCGCCAATCCTCCCGACTTTCCTTATGCCCCCCCGCAAAAACAGCCCTGCCAAAGAATCCCGGGAATCGGCCGAGACCGAGTCGAAATCGCTCGACGAGCAAAAGGCCGAGGCCTTGAACCTTTTCGAAAAAGGGGAGCGCAAGGGCGCGCGCAAGGGCAAGGGTGCGGCTCCGGCGGCGGAGACCGGTTCCCTCTATGGTCACCTCGGCACGGACAATCCGCTGGCCTCGCTCGCCGAGGCGAAGGCGGCGAACCGGGCGGCGAACGCCGCGGCTGCGGCGGTGGAGGAACCCGAAGCCGTGGGCGGTGAGGAGGAGCCGACGAAATCGGTCGAAGTCGTCGGCGACAAGAAGATCATCCATTTCAAGCCGCCCATCATCATCAAGGAACTTGCCGCGATGATGGAGCTGCGTCCGGTCGAGTTGATGAAGGATCTCATGGAAATGGAGATCTTCGCGACCCTGACCCAGGCGATCGAGCCGGAGATCGCGGCGAAGGTCTGCGAAAAACACGGCTTCATCTTCGAGAAGGAGCGCCGCGAAAAAGGGGCCGGCGTCCACAAGGTCGAGGAGATCATCGAGGTGCCCGAGGTGCAGGACATCGCCGAGGTCGAGGAGGACAAGCTCCGCCTGCGTCCGCCGGTCGTCACCTTCATGGGCCACGTCGATCATGGCAAGACCTCGCTGCTCGATGCCTTCCGCGGATCGCGCGTCGTCGCCGGTGAAGCAGGAGGCATCACCCAGCACATCGGCGCCTACCAGGTGACCCGCAACGGGAACGCCGTCACTTTCATCGACACGCCCGGCCACGCCGCTTTCTCCGAGATGCGGGCACGCGGAGCGAACGTCACCGACATCGTCGTCCTCGTCGTCGCGGCGGACGACGGGCTCATGCCCACCACGCTCGAGGCGATCGACCACTGCAAGGCGGCCGGAGTCACCATCATCGTGGCGATCAACAAATGCGACCTCACCCGGGCCGACATCCACAAGGTGAAGGGCCAGCTGCAGGATGTGGGACTCACCCCCGAGGACTACGGTGGCTCGACCATCTGCGTCGAAGTCTCCGCCAAGACCGGGCAGGGGCTCGACTCGCTCTTTGAAATGATCCACCTCCAGGCCGAGGTGCTCGAGCTGAAGGCGAATTTCGAAGGTCCCGCACGCGGCATCGTCATCGAGGCCCGGACCGAGGCCGGCAAGGGCCCCACCGCGACCGTCCTCGTGCAGAGCGGCACCCTCGATGTGGGTGATTCCTTCATCTGCGGCGTCGTCTGGGGCAAGGTGAAAGCCCTCCTCGATGACAGCCAGAAGCGCATCCCGTCCGCCGGGCCCTCCACCCCTGTCGAGATCGTCGGTTATTCCGCCGTACCCAGCGTCGGCGATGAATTGGTCGAGCTCGAGAACGAGCGCAAGGCGAAGAAGCTGAGCGACGAGCGCCTCGAGGCCCAGCGCCAGGCGAAGCTTGCTCCCATCCAGCGCTCCGCGCTCGAGACGCTCTTCAACAACATCGAGCAGGGCAGGAAAGCCTCGCTCCGCCTCATCATCAAGGCCGATGCCCAGGGGTCCCTGCAGGCCATCGAGAAGTCCCTCACCGAGATCGATTCCGACAAGATCTCCGCCGAGATCCTCCGCCAGAGCGTCGGCCCCATCACCGAGGCCGACGTCATCCTCGCGAGCGCGTCCGATGCCGTTCTCATCGGCTTCAACACCAAGGTCGAGGCCAAGGCCCAGCCCATCGTGAAACGCGAGGGCGTGCAGGTGAAGCTCTTCTCCATCATCTACGAGTTGATCGACCAGGTGAAGGAAGCCATGCTCGGCCTCCTCGAGCCCGAGACCCGCGAGAAAGTCGTGGGCCACGCCAAGGTCCTCGAAGTTTTCAAGCTTTCCTCCGGCAAGGTCGGCGGTTGCACCGTCACCGACGGACGCCTCGTGCGCCGCGCGCGTGCCCGTGTCCTCCGCGACGGCGTGCCGATCTACGACGGCGGCTTCTCCACCCTGCGCCGTTTCAAGGACGACGTGAAGGAAGTGAAAGTCGGCCTCGAGTGCGGGGTCAAGCTCGGTCGCTTCAACGACTACCAGCCCGGCGACATCATCGAATGTTACGAGCTCGAGAAGCTCGAGCAGACGCTGTGATCCCGTTTTCCGTTTTCACCGGATCTCCGCCATGGCGGGGATCCACCTCCCTCCGACCATGAGCCAGCGCCTCGACCGTATCAACGAACTGCTCCGGCGCGAGATCAGCGCCTGCATCGAGAAGCACTTCGAGTTCCCCGACACCCTGGTGACGGTGCACGACGTCGAGACGGCGGTGGACCTGAAAAACGCCAACGTTTTCATCGGCGTGATCGGCTCTCCCGACCAGGGCCGGGCCGTGTTGAACAAGCTCAACGGCAAGCGCAGTTTCATCCAGGGCGTCGTGATGAAGCGCGTCGTGCTGCGCAACACTCCGCTCCTCCACTTCAAGATGGACGATTCCATCGAGCGTGGC
Source organism: Verrucomicrobiales bacterium (assembly GCA_023253615.1). GTDB lineage: Bacteria > Verrucomicrobiota > Verrucomicrobiia > Verrucomicrobiales > DEV007 > Arctic95D-9. Next base: position 3,104 of record JALRFZ010000507.1, read on the forward strand.
GTGCGCATCCTGAATCTTCTCGATGAGATCGGCGACGTCGATCTGCCAGACGATCCCGACGCTCGCACCGACAAACTGTGAAGGCCGAGCCGACCGCTGATTTTCGCTGATCTTTTCAACCGGGCACTTTACGCTCTTCACTTGTGGACGCGACCCTGTCAGATCTGAAGGAGCGCATTGAGGCGGCCGGGACCATCGTCATCGTCAGCCACGATCGGCCCGATGGTGATGCCATCGGATCCACCCTCGCCCTGGGGTTGATCCTCGAAAAGCTCGGCAAAGCGGTGACCCTCGTCAATCGCGATCCCGTGCCCGAGTCGCTCGTCTTCCTCCCCGGCAGTGAAAAGATCACCCGCCTCACCGCACCGCTCGCGGCCGATCTCCTCGTCGTGCTCGACGCCGCGGGGAAGGATCGGATCGAGGCCGCTTTCTGGGAGCACGTCGCGGCCATCCCCACGGTCATCAATCTCGATCACCATATCAGCAACACGGGCTTCGGCGATCTCGTGCATGTCGATGCCGGCGCCCCGGCGACGGGACAGCTCGTCTTCCAGCTCGCCCGCGTCGCCGGTTGGCCGCTCGATGCCGCGATCGGGGAGAATCTCCTCGCCGCCATCTCCACCGATACGGGCAGTTTCCGTTATCCCTCCACCACCGCCGCGACGATGCGCATCGCCGGCGAAATCCTCGATCTCGGAGTCGACGTCGGTCCCGTCAATCAACGCCTCTACGAGAGTTATCCGCTGCGCCGGGTCAAGGCCCTGCGTCGTCTCCTCCAGGGCATGCGGCTCGATTTCGGGGGGCGCTGTGCGAGCGTGAAGCTGCCCCTCGCCCTGACGCGGGAACTCGATCTGCAGCTCGGCGACACCGAGGGGGTCATCGATGTGATTCGGGCGATCGACACCGTGCAGGTCGCCGTCTTTTTCGAGGAGCTGCCCGATGGAAAGATCCGCATCAGCAGCCGTGCCAAAGAGCCCCGTCACAGCGTCGGTGCGATCTGTGCCCGGTTCGGCGGGGGGGGGCACACCCTCGCCGCTGGTGCGAGAATGGCCGGACCGCTCGATGCCGCGGAAGAGCGTTTTCTGGCCGCGGTGAAGGAAGTGCTGGGTTAACCCAAATACTGTTCACTTTAGATTTTACTTTCCCGAAGATTGTGCAAGAGGTGTCGATGTTATGGCACGCAGCGCAATGACCATGAGCGCCGGGGGCCGGATCGCCGAGCATTTGAGCGTCGGCCTCCTGGCCCGAGTCTATCCGCGCGAGCGGATTCGGGAGATCCTCTCGAGTATGGGCCTTCAGAGCAAGCGGGTTCGGGACCTTCCCGCCGATGCGCTCGTCTACTACGTGATCGCCCTCGGCCTCTTCATGGCCGTCTCCACCCGCGAGGTTCTCCGCTCGCTCGTCGAGGGCCTGCAATGGCTCGCCGGGGAAGGGGGGGCGATCAAGGTGGCGGGCAAGGTCGCCATCTCCCAGGCGAGAAGCCGCCTCGGGGCCGCGCCGCTCTGGGAGCTTTGGAGGGAGAGCGCCCGTCCCGTCGCCCCGGAGGGCCAGCCCGGCGCCTTCTACCGCAAGCTGCGCCTGGTGTCCATCGACGGAAGCACCCTCGACGTGGCCGACACCGCGGAGAACGCCGCGCACTTCGGGCGCCAGCGGTCCAGCCGCGGGATGGCGGCCTTTCCGCAGCTGCGCTTCGTGGCCCTCTGCGAGAATGGCACCCACGCGATCTTCGCTGTGGGCACGGGGCCCTACGGCGCCCACGAGCTGACGCTGGCCGGCGAGGTCGTCGGGGCGCTCGCCCCGGGGATGCTCTGCCTGGCCGACCGCCTCTACCCGGGGTTCGAGCTCTGGAGGAAGGCTTCGGCCACCGGGGCCCAGCTCCTGTGGAGGGCGAGGCGCAACGCGGACCTTCCCGTCGAGGAGGTGCTCCCGGACGGCTCCTACCTTTCCAGCATCTACCCCGACGAGAAGGCCAAGCGCAAGAGGCAGGGCGGGATTCGCGTCCGGGTCGTCGAATACGAGCTCGGGGGCGTGGAGGGGGGCGAGCCCGTCTACCGCCTCATCACCACGCTGCTGGACGCGGAGAGCTACCCGGCCGAGGAGCTGGCGGCGCTCTACCCCGAGCGCTGGGAGGTGGAGACCGCCCTCGACGAGTTCAAGACCCATATGCGGGGAGGGCAGGTGGTGCTGCGAAGCAAGACCCCGGAACTCGTCTCCCAGGAGTTCTGCGGCATGATGCTGGCCCATCGCGCCGTACGCATCCTCATGAACGAGGCAGCCCTGAGCCAGAGGCTCGATCCCGACCGGCTTTCCTTCACCCATTCCATCCGAGTGGTCAGGCGGAAATTGGCGGCAACGCCAACTTCCCCCCCCTGAACGCATCGCGGTACTCATGGCGGGAATCCTCGCCGAAATCTGCGAGGAGCGGGTGCCGGAGCGAAAGGGGCGATTCGGACCTCGCGGCGTGAAGCGCAAGATGTCCGGCTACCCGATCCGGCGATCGCGAGGGCCTACCCGGCGAAGAACACCGAAAATCTACCCCCGCGAATCTAAGTGAACAGTATTGGGGTTAACCCGCATTTCTCATATGCCCCTTCTGCTGCGACTTGCTGCGGCGCGCCCGCGCTTCGTTCCGGCCCGCATTTCCCTTGGACAGGATGTTTTCATCCAGCCCGGTGGAAAAGCCGGGCGCGCCGGCAGGATCCCGTTGCCGGATTCGGCTACCCGACCGACCAACCGAAAAAACTCTCTCCTCGTCTTGGCATGGAGATTGCAATGGAGCTCAGGGGAAGCGGGAGGCTACACGGGCTTCACCCCCCCGGTGCCCCTCCCACGAGCAGACGCAAGGAACCACTCAAAGAACGGCCCCGCTCCCTGGCGCGGGGCCGTTTTTGTTTCTCTCTCGCGACCGGTCCGGGATCGCTCTTCCCGCAAAAAAATCGCGAAGGAGGGGGCGGCAGGGATTCTCCACGTGCATTTTTGACGAAATGG
>JALRFZ010000616.1 GCA_023253615.1 Verrucomicrobiales bacterium
AACCACGCCCTTCACCGCGGAAGTCACCACGATTCTCGACAACGAGCAATTCGGCGGTTATTCGCTGAAGTCCGAGCAGGTCCCGCCCGCGACGCTTTTCGTCCGACGCGAGCGGCTCGAGTCGGTGATCGAGCAAAGTAATCGCGCCAATCTCCTCCTCGGCGGCCGTTCGCTCGATGCCGTCGCTTTTTCCGAAGCGGTCGAGTCGTCGTGGCAGCTCGAGGATCTCCAACTCACCGTCGCTCCCGCGGGCGAAGGTGGCGTGCAGCAGATGATCAGCTCGCGTGTCTTTTTCGACGGCGTCCTCGTGAAGGCGCTGGAAACGATTTCATCGGCGAGCGCGCCCGTCCTCACCTACCTCGCCACCGACATCGCGAAGGCACCGGCGCAACGCGGCACTCCCTATTCCATGATTACGGGTGTCGGGCCTGCCCTCAATGGCATCGTCACGGGCGAATTCGGCGACGACGAGATCCTTCTCTCCGACTGGCTTGCCGAAGACCTCGCCGCGAAAGAAGGCGACACGATCATCCTGACCTACAACGTCGTGGGAGCGGGGCGGGCCCTCGTCGAGCAACAGCGCAAGTTCACCGTCGCGGGGATTGCCCCGCTCGAACAAAATGGCTGGGACCGTACCTGGACACCCGAGTTTCCCGGCATCTTCGACGTCGACGGCCTCGATGATTGGGAGCCAGGCATCCCCATCGACCGCGACCGCATCCGGCCGAAAGACGACGACTACTGGGACGCCCACAAAGCCACCCCGAAGGCTTTCGTCTCCCTCGCCGCCGCTCGCGCGATGTGGTCGAACCGCTTCGGCGACGCCACCGCGGTGCGTTTCACGCTCAAGGATCCTGACAAAGTGCTCGTCGAGCAACTGAGGGCGCATCTGAAGCTGACCGATCTCGGCATGGCCTCGCGCGATCTCCCGGCCGAGGCCGCCGCCGCCGTGGCGGGTTCGTTCGATTTCGGGGCGCTCTTCGCGAGCATGAGTTTCTTCCTCATCGTCGCGGCCCTCGTCCTCGCGGGACTCGTCTTCGTCTTCGGGATCGAACAGCGCGCCACCCAGATTGGTCTGCTCCTCGCCCTCGGCTTCACGCGGAAACGCGTCCGTCGGCTTTTCCTCGTCGAGGCCCTCGTCCTTTCCGTCGTCGGAGCGGCCCTCGGTCTGCTCGGAGGGTATGTCTACACCCGCCTCGCCCTCCACGGCATGTCGGGCGTGTGGCAGGACGCCGCCGCCGGCATGGAGTTCGTCTATTTCCTGAAGCCCGCCTCGCTCGGCATCGCCTTTGCCATCACCGTGATCGTCGCGCTGGTCGTCGTCTGGTTCGCGAGCCGTCGCGTCACCGCGGTGCAGCCGGGTGCGCTGATTTCCGGGATGGCGGATGAGACGCCTTCGACTTCGGGCCGCCGCAAGCGTGATGTCCATGCCTTCTGGGGCGGATTGATCGGAGCCCTCGGTTGTCTCTTTGCACCGAAAGTGCCCGGCACCATGGCCGAGCAGGGACTCTTCTTCGGCGCCGGCTTCCTCATCACCATCGCCGGGGTCGCCCTCTGCTCGATCCTCATCCGCCGTTTCCTTCGTCCTTCGCAGAGCCTGTCGTCGCTCGGAGCTCTCGGCCGCCAGCACACCGTGCGCCGCCGCGGACGCAGTCTCGCCGTGATCGGGTTGATGGCGGCGGGTGTCTTCATGGTCACGGCGATCAATTCCTTCCGCCTCGACGGCGCGCGCGGAGCGGAGCGACGCGGATCTGGCACGGGCGGCTTTGCCTTTGTCGGTGAATCGACCCTGCCGGTCTACGAGGATCTCGATGGGGCCGAGGGACGCAAGAAGTTCGGGCTCGACGCGCTCAAGGTCGATTTTTCGATCCTGCCGATGCGGGTGAGCAATGGCGACGACGCGAGTTGTCTCAATCTCAACCGGGCCCAGCGTCCGCGCCTCATGGGTGTCGATGTGGAAAAGATCTCGCGACTCTCCCCATTCCGCTTCACCGCCCAGGCGACTCCGCCGCCGAACGGACAAAGCCCCTGGCGCACTCTCTCCGGAGACGAGCCGGAAGAGCATGGCATCCCCGTGATCCGTGGCATCATCGATCAGAATACCGCGGTCTACGCGTTGCAGAAAAAAGTCGGCGACACGGTGCGCTATGAGACGGTCTCGGGTCAGGCCTTCGCCGTGCGCCTCGTCGGCTTCCTCGAGACTTCGATCCTCCAGGGCAGTCTCCTCATCGACGAGGCCGAGTTCATCCGCTTTTTTCCCGATGCGGGCGGCTATCGCTTTTTCCTCCTCGACGGGGCCGGGGCCGATCGGGAAACGCTCGCGCCCGTCGCATCGCACCTCACCCGCATGTTCGGCGATCTCGGACTCGAGATGCGACCCGCCGCGGACCGACTCAATGAATTCAACGCGGTGCAGAACACCTACCTTTCGATCTTCTCCACCCTCGGCGGACTCGGGCTCTTCCTCGGCACGCTCGGTCTCGCCATCCTTGTCGGGCGCAATGTGATGGAGCGCCGCGGCCAGCTCGGGGTGATGCAGGCGATGGGTTTCACCCGGCGCGCCCTTTCTGGAATGGTCCTCTCCGAGCATTGGTTTCTGCATTTGTCAGGCGTCGTCGTCGGACTCGGTGCCGCGATCCTCGCCGTGCTGCCGAAACTCACGGGCGGCTCGGCACCGCTTCCTTGGGGACTCCTCGCCGCGATCAACGGGGCCGTCCTCGTGGGCGGTCTCCTGTTCTGCGCGGCGGCCGCGCGTCTTGTGCTGCGCGGGCACCTCATGGACGCCATCCGAAGGGAATGAAGACCAAAGAGGGTTGCTTGGTGCTCTTGATAGGGTCAAGTCTGGCCTTCGGCTCCTTCGCTGCTGATGAAAACGACAAGGGCAAGGCCAAGGAGCCTCCCGCGCCTCCGCGGGAGCTCGCCAAGCTGGACATCGCCAACAGCAAGGAGGGTTCCATCCCGGGCGGAGCCTCGGTCGTGAAGGGATCGTGGTCGGTGGATGCGGGGGCGAAGAAACTCCTCGCCGCGCCCGAGCCGCTCGTCGATGCGTGGCTCGAGTTCGGTCCGGAAATCCGTGAGAAAGGCGCGACGATCACGGCCTCGGTTCGCGGGCCGGGAGGGGATCGGCTGAAGTCGCGTTTTGGGGTCGGGCTCTACGGAAAGAACGGCTTCCAGCTCCGCCTCGTGCCGGTGCGGCAGGAGATCGAGTTGGTGCGACGTGGCGAAGTGCTGCTGAGGCGGCCTTTTCCCCATGATCCTGCGGAGATGCAGCAGATCGAGCTTTCGGTGAGCCCCGAACGCCAGCACTGGATCGTCTCGGGCCGCGTCTGGAAGGACGGCGGCGAACGTCCTGAGCAAGCGCTATTGGAATACAAGATCTTCGCGGTGGAGCTGCTCTTCCCCCTCGCGGGACGCTCCGTGCTGTTCGCGACGCCCTTTTCGGGGGAGCCGGTCGTTTTTGCCTCGGCGGTGGTGATGCCGGGACCGGCGAAGTAAG
>JALRFZ010000232.1 GCA_023253615.1 Verrucomicrobiales bacterium
CATTCCGGTCATCACGGGCATCGTGCTCTTCGCCCTTGGATTCTGGGCCGGCAAGCGGCAAACGAACGCTCCGGAGGGAGCCATGTCGCCCTCCGGAGCGGATGAAGGTCTCTCCGCGCGCTCGTTCCCCGCCCTTTCGGACCGACCGTCCCTGCTCGGGGACAGCGCGGGCGAAGGTGGCGGGGGTGGAGCGGCGGGAGGTGGTGCTCCCGGTCCCCGGCCGAACGAGGAATCCGCGATGGATCTCGCCCGCATCCTCGAGAACCCGGATCGCCGCGGACGGGAGCACGATCTCGAATCCCTCGGGGCACGCGATTTCCTGAATGGCATCGACTGGAAAGCCGCGGCCGCCGGCATCGGCGACCTCGTCGATCGCGCCGCCTACCTCCAGGGCGTCGTTTCCGCCTGGGCCGTCGAAGATCCCGCCGCGACCGTGGCCTACCTCGATACCCTGGGCCTCTCCGGACGGGCTTCCCTGATCCCACGGGCGATCTCCCTCTGGGCCGCGCAAGACCCCGTCTCGGCCGAGGCCCGGGTGCTCGCGATGAAGAACGGCGAGACCAAGGACCAGTCCGTGGAAAGCCTCTACCGCGCCTGGGCGGTCCGCGATCCGGAGACGGCCGCGACCCGGAGCCTCGCCCTGACTGATGAAGCCTCGCGCTACCGGGCCCTCGCCGCTGTCGTCAAGGAATGGAGCGCCAACGATCTCGCCGCGGTGGGGCAATGGGCCTCGACCCTCGCCGATCCGGATCTCAAGGACTTCGCCACCATGGCCGTCGCCGATGAAATGTCGACACGGGCACCCCGCGAGGCGATGCGCTGGGCCTCGGACCATCTCGCCAAAGATCCGCAGGCCAACCCCTCGATCATTTCCCTCGTCGCCTCCAAGGCCGGGTTTGAATCGCCCCGGGAGACTTTCGACTGGCTGAAGACCGTCCGGCCTTCGCCGGAGGCGGCCTCCTCCCTGGCCGGAGTCGCCGCCTATCTCGTGGAGGAGGATCCCGACTTCGCCTGGAACGGGTATGCCTCGCTGCCCGAAGGTCTCAAGCAGGTCACCACCGCACCGATCGCTTCCACCCTCGGTTCGCAGGATCCCGGGGCCGGACGCCGCTGGATCGCGCAACTGCCCGAAGGCCAGACGAAACTCCAGGCCACTTCCGCCTTTGCCGCGGGCTGGGCGATGAGGAATCCGACTGCCGCGCAGGCTTGGGTCGCTTCCTTGCCCGCGGGCAGGGAAAAGGAGGCGGCGACACAGGGGCTCGCAAGCGCCCACGGAGAATCCGGCGACGGGGGAAGGGCGCCCGGGGCACCGTGATGCCCGCCGCCTCCCCCCAAAACCACGCCGATAAAATGACAATCGAAGGGTGGAACGCCTGCCCGCCAAGGTCGAGACTGCGGCATCCTCCGCATTCCGACCATGAAATTCCGCGAAATCCTCTACCTCCTGGGCGCGAAACCGGCGCTCCGCCACTACCCGCATCGAGTCGATCGTTTCGAGCTGGCACCCGGCGATTCCGTCGAATTCGCGAACTGGCTCCATCCTTCGGCGAGAGCGAAATCCATCGATCCCGCCGCCGTTGCCGCCCTCTCGGAATTCCTGAAGCCCGGTGACACCGCGATCGACGTGGGCGCACACATCGGCGACACCTCCGTGCCGATGGCACTGGCTGTGGGAGAGCAGGGTTGCGTCTTCGCTTTCGAACCCAATCCCCGGGCGTTCGCCGTGCTCGAGGTGAACGCTTCCCTCAACCGAGGGAGGACGCGGATCGTCCCGCTGCCCTATGCCGCCTCGGATGCCCCCGGAAAACTCACCTTCCGATACTCCGATCCGGGCCTGTGCAACGGAGGGGAGCTGCGCGGCGTGAGCCGCTGGCGCCACGCCCACGCTTTCGAGATCGAAGTGGAGGCCGTCGCGGCGGAATCCTGGTTGCGGGAACGTTATCCGGACGAATTGAGCCGGCTGAAATACATCAAGGTCGATTCCGAGGGTGCCGATCCCGCCATCATCCGGGCGATGGAAGGGCTCTTGCAAGATTACCGTCCCTATCTCCGTTGCGAGATCTACCGCCACCTGCCCGGCACGGAGCGGAAGGAAATCTTCCACTACCTGCTCGACCGGGACTATGTCATCCACCGCTATCTGGGCCCGGTCGAGTACCGGGGGCCGGTGCTGGGTCCCGATGACGCCTGCCAACAGGACCACTACGACATCTTCGCGGTACCCGCGGAGCTCGCCTGATCACCCGCGCAACGCGCGGAGGATGTATTCGCTGGGACGGAAATCCTCGATGATCACCTCCTCCTCCGCACCCCGCTTCATCCGCACCTGGCGGATGTTGAAATTGGGGGTTTTGTGAGGCGCGAAGAGGATGTCGTCGTGGGTCGAGTTCTCGTGTTTTTTGAACATGTCAGGGACGATGTCGCCCCCGAGATGGTCGTCGCGCCCCGTCGCGAGATGACAGGTGCCGAGCACTTTTTCATCCTGGATGTCGGCTCCGGAGACCGGGAGCACCTGCGTCCCGAAACCAAGCTCGCCCAGCGTGCCGGTCATGGGATCGTCGGCCAACCTCGCGTTGTGAGCGTCGATGGTCGCCTGATCGCCCTCGATCAGGGTCGAGCGCACGATACAGCGGTCCTTCACCTCGAGGACGCCGAGAGTGCCGTCCGCGTATTTCATGGGGAATTGCCCGTTGGCATCGACCGGCACGAAGTACACCTCCCCGGCCGGGAGATTCGCGACGTCGGGAGTGCGTCCGAGGCAGAGTCCGTGCGATTTCTGTGCCTCCTGCCCACCCAGATCGAGCGAGGCGGTGAGGACGCGGCCGTCCTCCAGGGCGAAGTCGATCTCGATGGTATCCGCACCCGTCATGGCGAGACGCATGCGCTCGGCATCGGTGCTCACCTCGTGGTAATTCACCGCCAGCCCCGATTTCAGGATGATGTCGTTCACTCCATGCAGGGTCGCGCCACGGAAGCCGTACTCCTTGCATTTCGCGGTGAGCGGGGCCGTCGCCGAATAAGTCGAGAGACAGAGGATGATGTCGTAGGCCGGGTAGATGTCGCGATCGAGGCTGAGGGTGCGTCCCTCGGCATCGACGCACTCGTCTCTCAGGTCGAGATTCGAGCCTCCCGTCATCGCATAGGCATACATCTCGCCGCCGCTCATGCCGAGGTCTTCGAGCCCCCCGTCCTTCAGCCCGAGGTAGAATTCCTCGTAGGCCTTTTTCTGGATCTCATGGCCGGCGGCGTCGAGGAAGGCATATCCTTTCATCAGGGAAAGGTCCCCGAGATCGATGAGGAGGCAGACGCGGCAGCCTTCCGTCGGAGCAAAGACGGTGCCGAGCAGACGTTCGAGGCTGAATTCAGGAAAGACCCGCTTTTCGGGATGGAGGATGATTTCGGGTTCAAGCGTGGCGACGGACATGGTCTGGGGAAGGTTCGGGTTCGGATGCAGGTGGTGGGACGCGGTTCCGGCGACGGTCTTACAAGTTCCTCCACCTATCGACGATAGATTACGCACGAAAAAACGGATCAGGTTGAACAAAAACTAGACATTCTTCAAGCCCCCCTCCCCGATTGGCACGAAACCGTCCGATTGCGCCACCTTTTTCCATTGCAGGAGCTGCTCCGGAAACGGGCAGGACCGGCAATCGGAGGCATCCTCCAGACAGAAATCCTCATAAATCTGCAGCAAGCCCTGCTGCTGGTGGTAATAACGTGTGAATAACTTTTGCCGCTCGCGGTCCGAACCAAAGAGACGCATCACCGCCCGGCGCAACTTCTGGTTCGAATCGACCCGGCCGAGGCGGGTGTAGTCGTCCCAGCGATCCGGCGAAACCCTGATCGCACCGGGGAAAATGACGTTTCCGAGGATGTCGCGGAGGCGGTCTTTGCCAAGGAGCCGGAAGGGCTTCGGAGTCGCCTCCGAGGCCAGGGAATAGTGCCGGTTCCAGTAAGGGTGCGAGAGACTTTTCGACCACTTGTTCACCACTTTCGGGAAGTTATTCACCGGTTTTTCCCACCATTCACGGAGATCGTCCCAATGTCCGAGCAGGGAGACGAGGGCACCGAGCCGTCGCTGGGGATGATTGAGCGGCCGGGTGCCGTCGTGTCGCCAATGGATCGCCCGGTGCGGGCTCGTCTCCACGTCGGGGCGAATCCTCCACCAGTGGTCCCACAGCTCGCGGAGGTAATCCCTGGCCTCGGCGGTGCGGGCCATGGATCCGATCGAGGCATCGAGAAAGCCCGCCGCCCCGAAAAGCCGCGCCTCGCGCAAGGGGGCCTCCATCGCCAGCAGCTCCCTCACCGGACAACGTTGCGCCAGCACCGCCATCGCCGTCTTGTTGTGGCGGAAGCCAAGGGCCTCGGCCAGAGCCTGGAAGAGCGCCTGCTCGGCGCTCGTCGCCCCGGACATCACCTGGAGGCGCTCGCCCTTCCGCCGCAGCCGGTATTGGGCCGCCGCCAAAAGGAGCGATTCCACCTCATCCACCTGCATTCTCGCAAGGGGAGCCAGGCAACGACCAGGAAACGCCTCCGGCAGGAAATCGGGCGGACCATGCAGCCCGCTGTATTGCGGCAACAACAACTGCACGACGTGGCCGTTCGCCTCGGTGCGGGTGAAGACCCGCTTCGAAGCCGGCAGGTCGGCGAAGACATGCAGCACCGTCCCGTTGAAGGCGGGATTCGACGCATGTCCATGGCGGTCCCAGTTCCGGACATCGAGATCCACCTCGACCGAACCGCGGCGCAATTCGCCATTCACCCGCAGTGCCGCTTCCGTGAAGTCGGGGCCCGCCCCGCGGTTCCAGTGCCCGAATTGCACCACTTCGATCCGCTCCCCCTCCGTGCCCTTGAATTCCCTCCCGTATTCGCCTCCAAACCAACGCGCCTGCACCTCCAGCTCGTCCAGGACATCATCCGGCCGGCCCCCGCTCGCCATGGGCGTCGCAGACGACCAGACAAACCGCCGGAAGATTTCATAACGCCGGGCCGATCGAGGATAAGCAGCAGAAACACCCATGCCGGATGATTCTATTGAACAATGTTCAAATGTCGATTTCTTTTTCCTCGCCCGAGAAACATTCCTCTATCGCCATACGCCAAAATCCCTCTTGGATTCCGGGAGGGATCGGATAAGTTTCCCCACGCCCCTCGCATCCCATGCCCATGGAAACGGAACTCGACCGCCAGGCCCTCGATCGCATCGCCTCGTTCTTCAAGGTGTTTGCCGAGCCGACCCGTCTCGCCATTCTCCAGCTATTGCGCCGGGGACCCGCTTCGGTCAACGACATCGTGGCGTCGCTCTCGACTTCGCAGGCGAATGTCTCGAAGCAGTTGAAGACCCTCCATGCCGCCGATCTGCTGAAGCGGGAGCCGCGCGGCACCCAGGTGATTTATTCGATCAGCGAACCTCTCGTGTTCGACCTTTGCGACCTCGTGTGTTCGAAACTGAACCGCCGCGCCAAGGCCGAAGCGACCCTCGTTTACGAAATCTGAGCTTCACCGGGAAGGCCCGGCGGAGCCACCTCAGTGACCGTGGCCGGCGTGGGAGCCGCCCGTGCCGCCCCATTGGAGCTGGATCTGGAACCACGCGACGTGCTCGCTGCCGACGGTATCATCGATGGTGTGATCGTATTGCAGACGAGCCCGGACCCTCTGTTGGGGGTCCACGAAGGCGGTGAGTGCGGCGGAGAGGCGGTGACGGTCGTTCAGCTCCGCGATCTCCACCGCCGAGACCCAATCGTGACGGAACGACAGCGTGGTGCGATCGCTGATGCCGTAGTGCAGCGAGTTTGAGAACCCGTAATCACTGAAAGTGACGTCGTCGCCATCCTCGAGCTTGGCATCGACGTTGCGGCCGATCACTTCGGCCTGGAACATCACCGCTCCCGAGCAGAAATCGGGACCTCCGTGCCCGTGGTCGTGACCATTCCAGACTTTGCGGACCCCTGCTCCGTAAATCGAGGTATTGCGCCCGAATCCGTTCTCTCCCAGGCCGAGCGAAAGACTGCCGACGAGGCTGTCTTCGAAAGGGAAGCGGAAACGATAGTCGCCCGTGAAAGCCCAGCTCCGGAAGGCGGCCTCATCGATTTCAAAATGCTCGTGCCCGTGATCGTCGTGGTGCTCCTCCTCCTCGTGTTCCTCATGCTCTTCCTCCTCGTGCTCGTCGTCGTGTTCTTCCTCCCCATGCTCCTCTTCCCCGTGACCATGTCCGTGACCGTGATCATGGGCGTGTGTGCGGATACCACCCAGGCCGAAGGTAAACAATCCCTTCCCCGGCGTGCGGACGAGGATCTCGCCACCCTGGGAGATCAACTCCCCCTCATTGACCATACGGCCGTTGATGAGATTCTGGTTCACGAAGGCCCACGCATGGGGATGCAGGTCGGACTGGAATCCGAAGGCGTTTTGGAATTGACCGCCCCCGATCGAGAAGGTGTTGTTGAGATGCCAGTGCAGGTAGGCCTCCTCCAACTCCGCCTCCCAGACGTGGTCTTCGGCTTGGGCTCCGAATCCGGTCACCGAGCCGGTCACCACGCCATTGAAGTCCAGATCGAGATGAAGGTGGATGTCGTTGATGCCCCAATCGTTCACCGGATCGTGAAGGCTGGTGGCAAAATCTCCGGCACCCGCTCCGGGCTCGAAGGCTCCGCCGGTACCCTGCACGAAGAGACTCGGAAAGAGAAAACCTCCCGGATTCACCCCTTCTCCGGTCAACCAGTCCACCTCACCGACATGATACTCGAACACCTCCTCCCCGCTCTCCTGCCCGACGACCGGGGAAAGCAGCCCGCAAAGCGGAATCATCGCGAAAACACTGGCACGGAGTGGAAGGGACGTGATCATGAAGGATAGGCGCAAATTCCTTGCATTTGTCCTCCGACTCCGCGATAATGCAAGCGAATTGCAGCGATATTTGCAATTTAATTGCATCTCCCTCCCCCATGAGAACCTTCCTCCCCTTCCTCTTTCTTCTCGCCCTCCTGGTGAGTCCCCGCGTGGCCCGGGCAGCCGAGGTCACCTACACCGCCGGCATGAGCGGCATCGAGTGCGCCGATTGCAAAAAGACCATCTCCCGCGCCATCGGCAAGATCAAGGGGGTGAAGACCATCCGCATTGTCAAAGTCGGCGAGAACCAGCATCGCCTCGTCATCGTCACCGATGGCAGCAAGCCGATCGCCAAATCCGATGCCGTCGCCGCTCTCGGAAAGGACTCGCATTACGCCATCACCAGCTGGAGCCAGGGAGGGTGATCCCACCGTGCCTGCCATCGCCGTCGTCACCATGAAAACCCTCCTCTTCTCCCCTGCCGCACTCGCCTCCGCCGTCATCCTCGCGGCAGGCTCCGCCCTCTCCGCTCAAGCCGCGGAAAAACTCCGCGTCTTCGTCCCCGTGCTGCCCTACGAATATCTGTTCGAGCGGATCGGGGGCGATTGGATCGAGGTCAGCGCCATCGTGCAGGAAGGGGGCGACTGCCACAACTACTCTCCGTCCCCCCGGCAGATCGCCGACATCGCGAGATCGAATCTGCTGTTCTCGGGAGGTCTCTCCTTCGAAGCGAATTTCTACGTCGCCGTCGGTGATGGCAAGGACGGCCCCAGGGAATACGACCTCCTCGAAGGGCTCGAACTCCTCGAAGGCACTTGTGGCGAATGCGCCTCCGCCGCCGCCGAAGGAAAGGAGGCCCACGAGCATGAACACGAGCACGAGGAGAAGGACGCCCACGTCTGGCTCTCGCCCCGGGTCCTCCGCCACCAGGCGGGACGCGTCGCCGAAATCCTCAAGCAACACCTTCCCGCCGCCGCCGCCCCGCCCTCGACGCGAATCTCGCCTCTTTCAAAACCGAATTGGAACAGGTCGATGAAGAACTCGGGAAGCTCCTCGCCCCGAAGAAGGGCCGCGCCTTCTACGTCTACCACGCCGCCTTCGCCTACTTCGCCCAGGATTACGGGATGGTCCAGAAGGCCATCGAAATCGGCAACCGCAAGCCCTCCCCCAAGCAAGTCGCCGCCATCGCGAAACAGGCGGCGGAAGAGGGCGTGACGACCATTTTCGTGCAGCCGCAGTTCGATCAATCGAGCGCCGCCTCCCTCGCCGAAACCATCGGCGGCAAGGTCCGCACCCTCGATCCACTCGAGAAAGACGTCGTCGCCAACCTCCGCGCCGTCGCCAGAACCATCGCCGAGGCTCCGTGAACGACCCGACCCTGTTCACCCCCTCCTTGAACCCTCTTGACCCAGTCCAGGAAGGCCATCCCCCGCACCTCATCGAGTGCCGGGGACTTTCTTTTTCCTACGGCCCCTCTCTTGTCCTGGAAGAAGTCTCCTTTGCCGTCCACCGGGGCGAATCCCTCTGCGTGATCGGACCGAACGGTGGCGGCAAGTCCACGCTGGCGAAGCTTCTTCTCGGCATCCTCGAGCCCTCCGCCGGCCGGCTCACCGTGCTCGGCAAAAGTCCCCGCGAGGCACGCACCTCGGTGGGATACGTGCCCCAGGCGATGCGATTCGACCCCCAGTTCCCCATTTCCGCCCTCGACATCGTCCTCATGGGAAGGCTCAACCATCTCAAGGCCGGCCCCTTTTCCAGGAAATGCCGCGGGATCGCCACCGACTGCCTCGGCGAGGTGGGTTTGTCAGGATATGAGAAACGCCCCTTTTCCGACCTTTCCGGCGGCGAGCGGCAACGGGTCATGATCGCCCGGGCCCTCGCCTGCGAACCCGAGATCCTCCTCCTCGACGAGCCGACCGCCAGCATCGACCTCTCCATCGAAGCCCAGCTCATCGAAAACCTCGCCTCGCTGCGCCGGCGCATGACCATCCTCATGATCACGCACGATCTCGATCTCGTGTCTTCGATCGGCGATTCCGTCCTGTGCGTGAACCACCGCGTGCACCGCCATTCCCTCCCCCTCACCGGCGAGACCATCCGTGAGATCTACAGCGGGCGCCGCCGCCTCGAGCACGACCGCCGCTCCCGCGGCCAGCGGGACGCCCAATGTCCCTGCGATCATGAGTGATTTCTTCGCCGACTTCATCGACGCGGTACGGACCGTCCCGCTGATCCGCTACGCCCTGCTCGCCGGACTCGTCTCCAGCCTCATGTTCGGAGTCGTCGGCTCGCTCGTCGTCGTGCGCCAGATCGGCTATGTCGCCTCCGCCATCGCCCACAGCATCCTTGGCGGAATCGGAGCGTCGGTGTACTACAGCCGGGTCTACGACCTCCCCTGGCTCACCCCGATGATCGGAGCCATTGCCGCCGCGCTCCTCTCCGTCGCCGTAATCGGATGGGTCACCCTGAAGTTCAAGGAAAGGGAAGACACCATCATCGGCGCGATCTGGGCCGCGGGGATGGCGGCGGGACTGCTCTTCCTGCATTACGCCCCCGGCAAGGCGGTGAATCTCGAGAGTTTCATCTTCGGCAACATCCTCCTCACTTCCAGGAGCGATGTCATCGCCACCTTCGTTCTCGGAATCATCGTCATGGGGCTCGTCGCCCTTTTCTACCACAAACTCGTCGCCGTCTCCTTCGACGAGGAGTTCGCCGCGCTGAGAGGGGTCTCCTCCCGCGCCTATTACTTCCTCCTCCTCACCCTCACGGCGCTCAGTGTCGTCCTGATGGTGCGCGTCGCGGGCCTGATCCTTTCCCAGGCCCTCCTCATCCTGCCAGCCGCGACCGCGTCGAGATTCTCGCGTTCACTCTGGGCGATCATGGTCGTCGCCGTCGGCATCACCGCGCTCGCCAACACCGCCGGCCTCGCGCTCAGCTACCAATACGACATCCCGACGGGACCGTTCATCGTCTTTCTCGCGGTCTTCTTTTATGCGCTTTCCTTTCTCCTGAAGCGGAAACGGGCGTAACCTCCCGGACCCCGTGATGCCCTTCCCCTTTCAAAACACCTTCGCGCGGCTTCCGCAGACCTTCTACGAACGCGTCGATCCCTCCCCCGTGTCCGCTCCGGAGTGGATCGCCGTGAACCGCCCCCTCGCCGAAGAGCTCGGGATCGACCCGGACGAACTCGAATCCGGGGAAGGTTTGGCGGTTTTGTCAGGCAACCGGGTACCGGAAGGGGCCGAACCTCTCGCCGCCGCTTACTCGGGTCATCAATTCGGCGGGTTTTCCCCCGTCCTCGGCGATGGGCGGGCCATCCTTCTCGGCGAAGTGATCCATCGCGATGGAAGACACCGCGATATCCAGCTCAAAGGCTCGGGTCCCACTCCCTTTTCCCGGCGTGGCGACGGCCGCTCCGCTCTCGGACCCGTCCTGCGCGAATATCTCGTCTCCGAAGCGATGCACGCCCTCGGCATCCCCACCACCCGCGCCCTCGCCGCCGTGTGGAGCGGCGACAAGGTCTATCGCGAGGAAGTCGAGCCCGGCGGCGTCTTCACCCGCGTCGCGTCCTCGCATCTGCGCATCGGCACGTGCGAATATTTTTCTTCCCGTGGCGACTTCGAAAGCCTGCGCATCCTCGTCGATTACGCCCTCCGCCGCCATGATCCCGAGCGCGTCGATGCCGGTAATCCCGCCCTCGCCCTTCTCGAAGGTGTCATGGAACGGCAGGCATCGCTCGTCGCCCGCTGGATGGGCCTCGGCTTCATCCACGGCGTGATGAACACCGACAACATGAGTCTTTCCGGCGAGACGATCGACTACGGGCCCTGCGCCTTCCTCGACACCTACGACCCGCTCACGGTGTTCAGTTCCCTCGACCAGCACGGCCGCTCCGCCTATTCGCGGCAGCCGGCGATCGCCCACTGGAACCTCGCCCGGTTCGCCGAGACCCTCCTGCCGCTCGTGCCGGGCCCGGAGGCGGAGGCGATCGACCTTCTCCGCGGGATCCTCGACACCTTCCCCGCGAGGTACGCGGGCCGCCGCATGGACGCGTTCCGCGCGAAACTCGG
>JALRFZ010000772.1 GCA_023253615.1 Verrucomicrobiales bacterium
AAGGAAGACCATGGCCGAGCTCTCCGGCTTCACTCTTCGCCCTCCCCGTGGTGGACATGTGGACGGAGGACGATCGAGCCCGTCGACGCTGCCTCCATCACCAGCTCGGCCTTGGCAGCGAAGTCCACACCTGTCAGCCAAGAGGCGTCGGCACCCGTCTCTCCGGGAAAAACGAAATAATTCGTCGCACCCGCCCGCACCGTCGCGGTGCCCGCCTCGTCTCGGTTTTCGGTGGCATCGCGCACCGCCAGCTCGACCTCTTTTCCGAGATCGGGAAAGCTCAACTTCAACCGCGATTCGACCGGAAGATCCCAGGCAGGGCCACCGTGGCCGCCCTTCGTCACCCACACCTCGAGATCCCCCGCGTCGTCGTGCAGTTTGATTTCGGCCGTGCCGACTTGCGAACCATCCGGACCAAAGAGCGGATGCAGGAAACCCTCGTTCGGCCCCTCGTTCGCATGGACGTGCGGCATGCCCGCCGCTTCAATGAGAGCCTCGACCACCGGATGAAGTCCCTCGGCGAGGGCGAAGAGGCGCTCATCCGACATCTCCGCCGTGGCGAACCCGTTCACGAGGCTGGAGAGATCCCCCAGCAAATGATGGACCCGTCTTTTCTTCGCCACGTTCTCAGGCATGGTTACCGGCGAAACCGCCCAGCCTGCCTCCAGCAGAGCAGCGCGCTGTTTCAAGAGACTCTCGCTGTCTTTCACCTTGGCGAGACCTTCGGCACGGTAGGCGAGCTCGTCGAAAGCCGCGAGTTCCGGCCAGACCACCGGACCCGCATCCGCCCTACCGGCGTCTTCGCCGCAGGAAGTGGCGAGAAGCGCGAGCACAAAGAGAAGGGCCGATCGAAGGAAGTTCTCAAGCGGAAGTTTCATTGCTCCAACCTAGCGGTGCGAATCCAATAATGCAACTTACTTGCAATAAACGACGTCCTCACAAAGACGAACGTTCTCGCGAACCAAGGTTTTCGGTGGATGGAACGGGTGGTGAAAGAGAACACCCGTCGATCGATCGGACTCTGCGAGCAAGTCAAGCTCCCCTCCTCACGAGCGAGCCCCTGAATCGGCTTGGGAGTTCACCGCTCCCTTGTCGGGTTCCCCACGTTGGAAATGGATGAGGGCGCGACCGGTCCGCGCGGAGAGCCCGCCCGAGCAGGTTGGGCCGGCTTGTTTGTTTTCGTGGGTTTCGCTCGCTTCGTCGCCGCGAGAGTCACCGAGGCACCAGCGGAGTCCTCGAGAGAGGCATCCCGGAGGGACACTGCCTTCAGATCCATCGCAAGAAGGCGACCGGACGGGCGGGGACTGACGTTGACCGAAGCCGTGATCGCCGTAGATCCACCGTCAGCCAGGACTGGCGATTTCCATGTCCCGGCGAGGAGCCCGGCGGTGATGTTGCCGCCGTTTTGCCTGAAAGTCACTTGCGCACCGGTTACTCGGCCGAGACCCGCGGTTGCGGAGAACGATCCCTCGCCGCCCGTGTTGGCGATTTCGAAAAGAACTTCAAAACGCGAACGCTTCTCTCTGGCGGACAGGATCTGCGGTGCCGGGCTGACAACGCCACTGCCCACTTTCTGACGGGAACCGAGAGTGACCGAGACGTCAGGTCGCGCAGGAGGAACGGCATTTTCGAGGAGGAAGGCACGTGAGCTGCCGTTGAAGGTCCCGTAGCCGACAATGTCGCCGTTTTCGTTGATGCCCTCGGCGCTTAGGAGCACCCAACCGCTGCCTGCGGGGAGAACGGTGTTCAGGTCGATGGGCACGCCGTCTTCCCAGAGAGTGGCGACCGCCGGACTGCCGGAAATCCGCGAGGAGTTGCCGACGATCCAACCCGCCTCATTGATGTCCTTGGCTTCACTGTGGTAGTTCGTCGTCGCACCGTTGTTTTCCGGTGTATAGAGATTGAACGGCGGCAACTCGGTCATGGTGCCTTCTTCCCAGAGAAAGGCCCGTGTCAGGGAAGTGGTGCTGGTGGTACCGATCAAGTCGCCCACGGTTTGTCCGGTGGACGAAGCCCCCACCACCTGTAGACGATCATTCAGCGAATAAGCCTGGCTGAAATTCACGCCGCTGCCGAGCGACTTCAGGTTGATGATCGTTCCCGATTGCCACATCGTGGCCTGGGAAGTGTTCCCGTTGCCCGAAAGACCGACGGCGACGCCCTGCTCATTGATCGCCCAAGCCCGCCCCGAGGAAGTCGGAGTGCCGACGATCGTTCCGAGGTTCGCGGCCACGTAGTTGCTGCCATCGTGGATCCACATCGTTGGTTTGCTCGCCGTGCCGTTGCTGCTGATGCCGACGATCACGCCGGCGTTGTTGATGTCGTGGGCGACTCCGTTGTCGTTGTCGGCGGCGAGCCGGGTCAGGCCGGACATGATGGCTCCGCTGTAGACGAAGGCCCGGGACGAATCATTGTTCAACTCTCCCACGACGACGCCCGAGTCATTCACCGCGTAACCGCGCGCGAACCGGTTGGTGCTCGTGCTGGGAGGAATGGGTGCCATCGAGCCCAGGTTCGTCATCGTTCCAGAGGACCAGAGATAGGCGCGGAGGAGCGAACCGCTGGAGCCCGGGTCCGAAGTCACGAGTGAGTTTCCCGAGACCTGCCGGTTGTTGTTCACATCGAGCGCAAAAGACTGCGTGCCACCCAAGGTGCCGAGGTCGATCAAGGTGAATTCTTAGGAATGTCCGACAGTGAGGAGGGCAAGGATGCCCGCGGCAAGCGCGGTGGTCCTGATTTTCGTAGGAAGAAGTTGGATTTGCATAGGCAGTTTGAAAAAGGTGACGGTGTAAATGCAAGTAACTTGCAAGTCAAAACGTTATTGCAAATCATTTGCAATAAGTTCGGATGATTGATCGTCAGACAACAACGATCAAAGTTCCGCCGGATCCTTTATGAGGAGTGAGCCGCGATCACTCCGATACCCGCTCTTCCAACTCCTGTAGACACTCCCGCCAGAACTCGACTTCCATCGCCTCGTAGCGAATCGTCTCTTCATCGATGGGTATGGTGAAAAGGACATTGCTCGGTTCTACGAGCAGCTCTTGATACAGCGATTGCCGGAGCCAGGCGGCGACGGGATCGGGGTGATGCAGGAGCGGACGCGGGTCGCCGCCGTAGGACTCGATCCTCAAGGCATCGACGATCATTCCGAGAGCCGTCGGGTCAATCGGCGAACCGACCCTGCGAGCGCTCGAGCGGTGTTCTCGCACGATGGCAAGGAGACGTTTTACCACCCGGGCGACTTCGCCGCCGCGATTGGAAACCGCCTGGGTGCGGGCCGGTTTTTCCCGGAGCGAAAAGTCGAGCCGCAGGATCTCGACGCGAGGCGGGAGAAACGAGCGTTCGCGTTTGTCGGGGATGGATTCGGATGGGTCCATCGGTCAGGCGTGGGCATGCTCGCGGACGTGCTGCATGACGGTGCCGGTCGCATCGATGGCCATGTTCCATTCGGGAAAGGGATCGGGGAAGCGCGCCTTCCACTCGTCCTTGTCCATCGCGAGTTCCTCTTCGGTGAGGAGGGCCTCGTCGAGCATGGCGGTGAGGGCCTCGCGGTCCATCCCGGAGCCGATCAGCACGATCTCCTGGCGGCAGTCGCCGTTGGGGCCTTTCCAGACCTTGTCGATCTCGGCGAGTTGGGCGGGATCGGTCGGCCAATGCTCTTTCGGCACGGCCGCCCAGAAAAAGCCGAGGCATTGATCGCGGCACATCGCCCCGGCCTGCGACCAGTAGCCCGCCATCTGCAGGCGCGTCGCGAGCCAGAAGAGGCCCTTCGAACGGATCACTCCCGGCCATTCCTGTTCGAAGACCTGGCGGAGCCGTTCGGGATGGAAGGGAATGCGGCGCTCGTAAACGAAATTCGAAATGCCGTATTCCTCGGTCTCGGGCGTGTAGGAGATCAGCGAATCGAGCCAGCCCGGCGTCGATTCGGCGTCGCTCATCTGGAAAAGGCCGGTGCCCATCACGGCATCGAGCGACACGCGAGACTCGGTCGTTTCGTGGATGACCGCCTTGGGATTGAGCGCCCGGATCATCGCGTGGATGCGGCGCTTTTGCTCGTCGTCGATCAGGTCGGTCTTGTTGATGAAGATGACGTTGGCGAACTCGATCTGATCGACGAGCAGATCGACGATGCTGCGCTCGTCTTCCTCGCCCATGGCCTCGCCGCGGTCGCGGAGATCGTCCATACTCTCGTAGTCGCGGAGGAAGTTCAGCGCATCGACGACGGTGACCATGGTGTCGATCCCGGCGATGTCTCCGAGGGAGCGGCCTTCCTCGTCGCGGAAGGTGAAGGTCTCGGCCACGGGCATCGGTTCGCTGACGCCGGTCGATTCGATGATGAGGTGGTCGAAGCGCCCCTCGCGGGCGAGCTTGCCGACTTCGAGGAGGAGATCCTCGCGCAGGGTGCAGCAGATGCAGCCGTTCGACATCTCGACCATTTTCTCCTCGGCGTGGGAAAGGGAGGCATCGCCCGAGCGCACGAGCGCCGCGTCGATGTTGACCTCGCTCATGTCATTGACGATCACGGCGACTTTTTTGCCCTCGCGGTTGCGCAGGATGTGCTCGAGCAAAGTCGTCTTCCCCGCGCCGAGGAAGCCGGAAAGAACGGTGACGGGGAGTTTGCGATCAGAGATTGGGACGGTCATCCCGGAATCTTTCCATTACTGCAATTCGTTTGCAACTGCAATCCGATTGCAAGAAACAGCGCGACCACCGGATAAAAATTTATCCTTTCCCGATCCCTTTTTCGGTTCTGGCGGCATCAAGGGATCAAAAATGATAAAAATTATGTGAAAAATATCAGAGAAGCCGTATTTTCAGGAATACCTCATTACTTTTCCAACTCCTCGATCTGGAACCATGACCCTGATTCCCTCCTGGCGGCTTTTCTCTTTGGCCACGATTTTCGCCCTCATCGCTGTTTCCACCACCGATCGCGTGGAGGCGGGTTCGGTGCTGGAGGGGCGCATTGAAAACCACATCAAAGGGCTCCGCAGCAAGGGAGTCCTGCGAGGAGACGAACGCACCGCCTGGCTGGTCTACGACCTCACCGAGGAGCAGGAGCTCGTCAGCATCAACGGTCACACTCCGCTGCAGGCGGCGAGCATGATCAAACCCTACCTCGCCCTCGCCTTTTTCCATGAGGTCAAGGCCGGCAAGCTCACCTACGGCACGACGGCGAAGCGGCACATGGAGTTGATGATCCAGAAGAGCAACAACGACTCGACGAACTGGGTGATGCGGCAGACCGGCGGACCGGCCGCGACCGAGGCGCTGCTGAAAAAATATTATCCCTCCCTGTGCCGCGATATCCGCCTCATCGAGTACATCCCCGCCGGCGGAAAGACCTACCGGAATCTCGGCTCGGCCACGGACTACGCGCGGTTTCTCCACGCTCTCTGGTACAAGCAGCTTCCCTATTCCGAGGAGATCCTGCGGACGATGGCGATGCCGGGGATCGACCGGCTCTACACCGATGTGGAAAGCGTCCCGGAGGGCACCCGGGTCTACAACAAAACCGGGAGCACGGCGATGTGCTGCGGCGACATGGGCATCCTCGTGGCGCGGGGTCGCGACGGTCGCACCTATCCCTACCTCGTCGTCGGCATCATCGAGAGCGGAAAACGCAACACCTCCTCTTACAGCACGTGGATCTCCCGACGTGCCGATGTCATCCGCGAGGTCTCGAATCTGGTCTACCTCGACATGAAGCAGCGCCATCCTTTATGATCGACTCCCCGCTGCGAGCCCCTTTGGGAATCCGGGCCGCTGCCGCCCTGGTTCTCGTCTGTGCCTGGTGTGCTCCCGGGATCAATCTCTTTTCCCAAACCCACAGCTTTCGGAAAATCGCCGAGTCCGGCAGCGGCACGACCTATGTCGATCCTGCTCCGGCGATCAACGAGGAGGGCGCCGTCGCCTACATCCTCGAATCGGAGGGCGGGCTGAAAGGAGTCTACGCGAAGCCGCGCCAAGGCACCGAGATCCGGATCGCGGACAACACCGGTCCTCTCCAGGATTTTTCCGGCGTGCGCATCGATCGATCCGGCCGGGTCTGTTTCCGGGCGTCCCGGGATGCGGGGGGCTCCGGAATCTATGCGGGTAGCGGGGGAACCCTCGAGGTGATCGCGGAGACCGGACCGGTTTATTCCGCTCTGGCAGAGGGCCCGGCCATGAATCAAGCCGGTGCGATCGCCTTTCGCGCCACCCTCGCCAACGGCAGGAGCGCCCTTTGCCTGCATACGAAAGGCGCGACGAGCGTGATCGCCGGCAGCGGCGGGTCGTTCCAAACGTTCACCGCGACACCCGCGTTGAGCGAATCGGGCGTGATCGCCTTCGCCGCCCTCCTCGACAACGGGACATCCGGTATCTATTCGAGCGACGGCCAGACGCTGAAAACCCTCGCCCAGACCAGTCCCACCCACGTCGCTTGGACGGATCCTTCGATCAGCGCCACGGGCAGGATTCTCTCTCTCGCCTTTCGCGATGACGGTATCCTCGAGATGGTGAGTTTCTCAGGAACAGCCCGCGAGGTCGTCGCCGAGACGGGTGACATCTTTTCGAGCTTCGGCCGTCCCCTCCTCAATTCGTCGGGCGAATTCATCTTCACCGCCTACCGCAACGGCGTCGGCTCGGGTCTCTATGCGGGGCCTTTCCCGCGTCCGGGCACGATCCTGCAGCGGCGGGAAAAGCTCTTTTCAGGGCGGGTCTACGACGTCCAGATCTCCACGCAGTCTCTCAACGAGGAGGGAGAGGTCGCCTTTGCCTACGAGCTCGACAATGGACTCTCCGGCATCGCGGTCGCCGCCCCCATTCCACGGAGACCGTCACTCTTCCTGACCGGCAACAGCCGCGTCGCTCTGAAACGATCCCTCCTCACCCTGCGCGGCTCCGCCATCGCGGAAGGCGGCCTTTCGGCCGTGATCGTCAGCTACCGCCAGCTCGGCAAGGGCAAGAAAGAGACGCGGCGTTACGCCTCCGTCACGGGTCAGACCTGGAATTTCAAGTTCCGGCCCGACGCGGCGCGAACCACCCTGACGATCCGGGCGGTCGATCTCGAAGGCCAATCCTCGCCGCCGGTGGAAGTCGAGGTTTTCCGCCGCTGAAGGGCGCGGAAAGGGCGGTCACTTCTTCCCGACGGCCGTCTTGAAGCGCACCACCGCGTCGGCGATGGAGTTGGCGAGGCGCTCGCGATGTTCGGGATCGTTGATGAGCTTGCCTTCGGAAGGGCTCGTGACAAAGCCGCCTTCGAAGAGGATGCCCGGCTTGTTGATGCCGCGGAGCACGTTGAAGCGGGCGCGTTTGATGCCGCGATCGACGGCCTTGATGTCGGAGATAACGTGGGCGTGCACGGCCGTGGCGAGGGCGATGTTCTCGGCGTCGCTTGTGTTGCCGGTGAGGGGCGAATTCCAAGGGCTGCCGCCATTGGTCGAACGCGTCCCCTGCGGAGCGAGGGCGTAGGTCTCGATGCCGTTGGAAGCCTGGGCACCGGAGGAGTTGTAGTGGATGCTGATGAAGATCGCGTTCTTGTATCGGTTCGCGACTTCGACCCGCTGCCCTAGGGTGAGGAAAACGTCTTCGCTGCGGGTCAAGACCGTCTTGAATCCGCGGGCCTGTAGTGCCTTGGAGAGACGCAGGGAGGTATCGAGGGTGTAATCCTTCTCGCGGCCGTAGGGACCTTTCGCCCCCGTGTCGTGGGCACCGTGGCCCGCGTCGATCACGACGGTGTCGAACTCGATCGGCTTGCGGATGTAGCTGGGCCGCACCACCGGATCGACGAGCTTCGCCAAGTCGACGGTCGAGAGCATCGCCATGCCGCCATTTTCCACGACGGGGAAGCTCAGGTTGAACTTGATGTTGTTCACGTAGATCGACTCCGAGCCGATCTTCCAGGTCATGATCAGGCTGGGATGCTTGAAAATGCGATCGTCGCCCTGCTTCGCGAAACGCTCGAAGCCGTAGAACTTCGCGACATTTTCGTCAGAGACGTATTCCCGTCCCCCGAGCGTGTAGATGTCCCAGTCTTTCGCCTGCGCTGCCGGGGAAAGGAAACCGGCGAGCACCGCGAGAAGACATGCCGCCACGGACCGGAGGGCGGCATGGGGTCTCACGGGAAAGCGCGTCATGGGTTCTGAGGCCGGGTCGGTTAGGGGTGGGAGAGGCAAAACTATTAAGCAATCCCGAAACGAACGCAATCACGAAACGGGGATTCCGTTTTACAAAAGCGCCCGGGAGACCCATCGTTCCCGCCCTCCCGAAAGACGGGAGCCCAAGTGATATGGCGGAAGAAATTTCCAAAGGTTATCAGCCCGGAGACGTCGAGACCCAGTGGTACACCCGCTGGCTCGAGGCAGGCTGTTTTCGCGGCGACGAGAAGGGCACGAAGCCTGCCTACTCCATCGTCATCCCTCCGCCGAACGTCACCGGGATCCTGCACCTCGGCCACGTCCTCAACAACACGATCCAGGACATCCTCGCCCGCCGCGCCCGCATGGAGGGCAAGGACGTGCTCTGGCTGCCCGGTACCGACCACGCCGGCATCGCGACGCAGTCGAAGGTCGAGCAGAAGCTGCGCAAGGAGGAGGGCAAGACCCGCCGCGACCTCGGCCGGGACGCCTTCCTCGAAAAGGTCTGGGAGTGGAAGGAAGAGCACGGCGGCATCATCATTTCGCAACTGAAGCGCCTCGGATGCTCCTGCGATTGGGAGCGCGAGCGTTTTACGATGGACGCGGCCTACAGCCGCTGGGTCTCGAAGGTCTTCGTCGATCTTTTTCACGAGGGCCTCATCTACCGCGGCAAACGCATGGTGAACTGGTGCCCCAAATCGCTCACCGCGCTGAGCGACGAGGAGGTCATCATGAAGTCGCAGAAGTCGAAGCTCTACACGATGCGCTACCGCGTCGCGGGCACCGAACGCTGGGTCGAGATCGCGACGACGCGGCCCGAGACGCTCATGGGCGACGTCGCCGTGGCGGTGCATCCGAAGGATCCGCGCTACGCGGACCTGATTGGCAAGAATGTGATCCGTCCCTTCCCCGAGGCCGAGATCCCCGTGGTGCCTTCCGATCACATCGACATGGAATTCGGCACCGGCGTGCTCAAGGTGACGCCGGCACATGACAAGGTCGACTTCGAGATCGGCCTGAAGCACGGCCTGCCCATCATCGACGTCTTTCACCCCGACGGCACCCTCAACGCCCACGCCGGTCCCGACTTTGAGGGCATGGACCGCTTCGACGCGCGGGTCAAGGCCGCCGGGAAACTCGAGGCCATGGGCCAGCTCGTGAAGGTCGAGGATTACGAGAACAACGTCGGCTACAGCGAGCGAGCCGACGTGCCGATCGAGCCGCGCATTTCCATGCAGTGGTTCCTCAAGTATCCCTGCGTGAAGGAAGCCGCCGAGGCCGTCGCGAGCGACCGGATCCACTTCCGTCCCGAGCGTTGGAAAAAGACCTTCGCCCACTGGATGGAGGGCATCCAGGATTGGTGCATCAGCCGCCAGCTCTGGTGGGGACACCAGATCCCCGTGTGGTACCGTCAGGAAAAAGCGGGCGAACTCCGCGAACGCGAGAGCCTCGACGCCACCAGCGCCGGTGCCGATCTCCATGTCGGGATCGAGCCGCCCGCCGACGCGGAAAACTGGGTGCGCGACGAAGACGTGCTCGACACCTGGTTCTCGAGCTGGCTCTGGCCTTTCGCGACGATGGCCGACAGCGAGACCGGGGAATCGGAGACCCTCAAAAAGTTCTACCCCACCACCGACCTCGTCACCGGGCCGGACATCATCTTCTTCTGGGTCGCCCGCATGATCATGGCCGGCTACCGCTGGCAGGGCGAGCTGCCCTTCGAGAACGTCTTCTTCACCTCCATCATCCGCGACAAGAAGGGCCGCAAGATGTCGAAGCAGCTCGGCAACTCGCCCGATCCGCTCGACCTCATGGCCGAATACGGTGCCGACGCCCTGCGCTTCGGCCTCCTCCGCATCGCGCCGACCGGCACGGACGTGAAGTTCGACGAGGACCAGATCGTGGAAGGCCGGAACTTCGCCAACAAGATCTGGAATGCGGCCCGCTACCGCCAGATGCAGAACGCCCCCGTCGCGACCGGGCCGATCGATTTCGCCTCGCTCTCGATCTACTCGCTCGACATCCTCGCGCGCCTCGACCAGGTCGAAAAAGACCTCGCCGCCGCCTACGAGGACTACCGTTTCAACGAGATCGCCCAGCTCCTCTACGAATTCTGGTGGAGCCACTACTGCGACTGGTATCTCGAGTCCAGCAAGGGCGACTTCTTCGAGGAAGGCGACCCCGCCGCGCGCGCCTCGACCCTCGCGACGATGGACCTCGTCCTGAAGCGTTTCCTTCTCCTCCTGCATCCCTTCATGCCCCACCTCACCGAGGAGCTCTGGGAAAAGATCGGCTATGGCGAGGAAGGCGGACCTTCCTTCCTCATGCAGACCGTCCTGCCGACCGAGCCCGTCCTCGCCGGTGCCGATCCCGCGCTTGTCGCCCAGGCCCGCGCCCCCGACGCCGCCGTCTACGAAGCCGGC
>JALRFZ010000040.1 GCA_023253615.1 Verrucomicrobiales bacterium
CCCGGCGGAATTGATCCGGCCTCTCCCACGCGACCTGGAAGGCGGCGATCCCGCCCGAGCTCGAGCCGCAGATGGCGCGGAAATTCGGGTCGGTCGTCACCTTCAGATCCTTCAGCGCATGGGGCATCATCTCGGTCAGGAGAAAACGCGCGTAGCGGTCGTCCGCCGCGTCGTACTCGAAGGATCGGTTGTAGCGCGCGAGGGCGTTTTCATCCAGCTCGGGCACCACGCCGGGATTGACGAAAAGACCGATCGTCACCGGCATCTCGCCGGCGTGGATGAGATTGTCGAAAGTGACGGGGACGTTGTTCAGATATCCGAGACCGTCCTGGAAGACCATCAGCGCCGCCGGCTGCGAGCCGTCGTATTGAGCCGGCACATAGACCGCATACTCGCGGGTCGTGCCGGGATAGATCGTGCTCGCGGCGAAGACGCTTTTGGTGACGGTGCCGGCGGGAACGCCGTCCTGCTTCACCGATTCGGGCGGGATGGGGTAATTCTCCTCCTGGGCAGCGAGGGGATGCAGCACGAGCAAGGCGGCAAAGAAAAAGGGAGCGGTTCTCATGCGCCGAAGAAAGCGCAGAGCAGGCCGATGGAAAAGCCCGGTTTCGCGCCGGGACCCGACCCTCTTCAATGACCGACCAGACCCTCTTGGGTCAGGAGATCAGAAGAACCAGAGGATGGCCTTGAAGACCGCGGCCACGATGCCGATGACGCCGCCGATCAGCGCGAGGATGCTGACAATGCCGCCGCGCCGGGAGGGAGCGAGGGACATCAGCACGCCGAAGAATCCGAAAAAGATGGCCACGATGGCGAGGATCAGTCCGAAGATCGCCCCCGTCATGAAGCTGCCGATCGCGGCCACGATCGAGAGAATGGAAGCGATGCTGAAAACGGCGGGTTTCTTGGTGACAGGAGTATCGCTCATGCGGAGAAGGTCGCTCCGATCGGGACAGCCGCAAGTCGGAGTTGAGCATTTGATAGAGCTCAGGGTCGAGTCACCTCCAAATCCCGTAACGGCGATAGCCACGAAATCGCGAGCCTTCTGCGATTCCCCGTAGATCCATTTCCCTCTCTCATACACCTGCCTCTTTCCATTTTGAGTGACTTCCAAGGTTTCGAGACTTGGACAGCGACCGGCGGATGACTTCGCAGCCAGGCGGCTCCGATTCACGATGAAAGATTGCCGTCCTTCACAATGACGCGGCATCGGACCAACGCCTGCCGGCGTCCCTGCCACTGCGTTATCTGCTTGCGAGAGTCTACGGCCTGCCCTAAAACGATCTTCGCCAGTCCCCGTTTGTTCTCCGATCTCCGATGCCACGAACGAAACTCACCAGCAATTTTGCGCATTTGCAGGAGTACGACGAGCAACTCCTGCGTCTCGGGATGCTGGCCGAGCGCTACTTCACGGACGACCCGAATACCTGCCTCCTCAAGCTCCGCCAATTCGCCGAGCTTCTCGCCCGGATGGTGGCTGCGGGTATCGGTATGGCAACCAGCGCGGAGGAAAGCCAATTCGAACTTCTCCACCGCCTGCGGGACAGGAGCATCCTTCCTCCCGACATCTATCAGCTCTTCGGCGAGGTCCGTCGCACCGGCAACGACGCCAACCACGACCTCGCGGACGACCACCGGACCGCCCTCGCCAACCTGAAGATCGTTTGGCAGCTCGGGGTCTGGTTTCACCGCACCTTCGGGAAACCCGATTTCAAGTCCGGCCCCTTCATCCCGCCCCAACCACCGGAAAACGAATCGGAGGAACTCCGGGCCGAACTCGCGACTCTTGCCAAGGCCCTCGACGACTACCGGGCGGCCCACGACGAGAAGGCCCAGCAGCTCGTGGCCCTCGAGGAACAGCTCAAGGCCGCGAAAGACGAGCAGACATTTTGGGAAGAGTTGGCCGCCGAGGTCGAGGCCGAGAAGAAAGCGCTCCAGGCCCGTCTCGAGGCACAACAGACCGAGGCTGCCGCCCAGCCCGCGGCCGTAGCGGCCTCCCTCGTCAAGGCGTCCGCCCAGGCGGCCACCGCCTTGAAGCTCGACGAAGCCGAGACCCGGCTCCTCATTGACGACCAGCTCCGGCAGGCCGGATGGACGGTCGATTCGCAGAATCTCCGTTTCGGCAAGGGCACCCGGCCCGAAAAAGGGAAAAACCTCGCCATCGCCGAGTGGCCGACAAAGTCCGGTCCGGCCGACTACGTGCTCTTTGTCGGGCTCACCCCGATGGCGACGGTCGAGGCGAAGCGGAAGCGCCTCGATGTGTCCGCCGCCCTGGTTCAGGCCAAGCGATACAGCGAGGGATTCAAACCCACACCGGAAGCTCTCCCGCACGATCGCACTTGGGGCGCGAAAGGCGAGTATCGCATCCCCTTCGTCTTCTCGACCAATGGCCGCCCTTACCTCCGGCAACTGGCCACGCAGAGTGGCATCTGGTTCTGCGACCTGCGCCGCCCCGAGAACCTCTCTGAGGCCCTCCAGGGATGGTATACCCCCGAGGGTCTCACCGGTCTCCTCAAACGCGACGCGGACGCCGCTCATCAGCAGCTTGCCACCGAGACCTTCGATTACGGATTCACCGTCCGCTTTTATCAGCAGGACGCCATTCTCAAGACCGAAAGCGAGATCGGCCAGGGTGCCCGGGAGCTACTCCTCGCCATGGCCACCGGCACGGGGAAAACAAAGACCTGCATTGCCCTCATCTACCGGCTCCTGAAGACGAAACGCTTCCGGCGCATTCTCTTCCTCGTGGACCGCTCCGCCCTCGGCGAGCAGGCCGCCAATGCCTTCAAGGACACGCGGATGGAGAATCTCACCACCTTCGCCGACACCTTTGGCATCAAGGAACTCGACGAGCCGGCCCCGGATTCCGACACCGCCGTCCACCTCGCCACGATCCAGGGCATGGTCCAGCGAGTCCTCTACCCCGCCGAAGGCAATCCGCCCCCGGCCGTGGACCAATACGACTGCATCATCGTGGACGAGTGCCACCGCGGTTACCTCCTCGATCGCGAGATGTCCGAGACCGAGCAGAGCTTCCGCAGCTTCGAGGACTACGTTTCCAAATACCGCCGCGTTCTCGACTACTTCTCCGCCGTGAAGATCGGACTCACCGCCACGCCCGCGCTCCACACCAGCGAGATCTTCGGCACTCCCGTCTACACCTACAGCTACCGCGAGGCCGTCATTGATGGTTACCTGATTGACCACGATCCTCCTTTCCGGATCGAGACCGAGCTTTCCCAAAGCGGGATCGTTTGGAAAAAGGGCGACGAGGTGAAGATCTACAAGCGCGACACCTCCCAGATCGAGCTCGCCCGGACGCCCGACGAGATCAAGATCGAGGTCGATCAGTTCAATCGCAAGGTCATCACCGAATCCTTCAACCGAGTGGTGTGCGAATACCTCGCGAGCGAGATCGATCCGTCCTTGCCGCAAAAAACGCTCGTCTTCTGCGCGAACGACGCCCACGCCGACCTCGTCGTCGTCCTGCTCAAAAAAGCCTTCCAGGATCGCTACGGCAGCGTCGAGGACGATGCCGTCCTCAAGATCACCGGCACCGCCGACAAACCGCTCCAACTGATCCGGCGCTTCAAGAACGAGCGGAATCCGAACGTCGCCGTCACCGTCGATCTCCTCACCACCGGCATCGACGTGCCCGAGATTTGCAACCTCGTCTTCCTCCGCCGCGTCAACAGCCGCATTCTCTTCGATCAGATGCTCGGCCGCGCCACCCGCCGCTGCGACGGGATCGGCAAGGAGACCTTCCGCATCTTCGACGCCGTGGGGATCTACGAGGCCCTCCAGGGGCTCACCGCGATGCGCCCCGTCGTTCAGGATCCGAACATCAGCTTCACCCAGCTTGCGGCGGAGCTGACCAACGCCCCTTCCGAGGAAGCGCTCACCCTCGTGCGCGACCAATTCGTCGCCAAACTTCAGCGCAAGAAACGCCACCTTTCCGATAAAGCCGCCCGGGATTTCGAGACTCTCGCTGGAATGGCACCCGATGACTTCGTGGCGAAGATCCGCGCCCTGCCGATCGGCGAAGTCGTCGCCTGGTTCACCGCTCACCCCGGTCTCGGCGAAATTCTCGACCGCAAGAGTGATACCCCCGTCGTCCCCATCTACGTCTCGGACCACGAGGACAAGCTCATCGCGGCGGAACAAGGGTTTGGTGAGATCGGAAAACCCCAGGACTACCTCGACGCCTTCAAAAGTTTCATCAACTCAGGAAGCAACACCATCCCCGCGCTCATCACCGTCGTCACCCGACCGCAGGAACTGACCCGGAAAGAGCTACGCGAGCTCGCCTATGCCCTGGAACAAGCCGGCTTCACCGAAACGAACCTCTCAGCCGCTTGGAAGAAAACGACGAATCAGGAGATGGCCGCCACCATCATCGGCTACATCCGCCAAGCCGCCCTGGGCGATCCCCTCATCCCCTTCGCCGAGCGGGTCGATCACGCCCTCCAGACCATGCTCGCCTCGCGGAGTTGGACCAATCCCCAGCGCGAATGGCTCAAGAAACTCGCCGCCCAGACCAAGACCAACCGCCTCGTCGATCGCGAGGCCCTCGACGATCCCAACCTGCTCTTCCGTCGGGACGGCGGCGGTTTCAACCGACTCAACCGCATCTTCGACGGCCGCCTCCAGCAGGTCCTGACCCATTTCAACGACTCCATCTGGAAACAACAGGGCTGAAGGGAAAGGATGAATTTTGAAAGATGAAGGATGACGGGAACATGGACCTGATTGAGCGCACGATGGAGTTCGCCCTGCGGATCGTGAACTTGTTTGTTGGTTTGCCGAAGACGGAGGAAGCGCAGGTCATCGGCAAACAGGTTCTGCGATCGGGAACCTCCGTTGGAGCGAATTACCGCGAGGCCCGCCGCGCGCGCTCCAATGCCGAGTTCATCGCCAAAATCGGCGACTGCCTCAAAGAACTCGACGAAACGTCGTTCTGGCTCGAACTCCTCGTCCGATCTGGCATTGTCCCCGACTCCAAGCTCTCCGCCTTACGCGACGAAAACGATCAACTCCTCGCCATCTTCACCACCATTTCCAAAAAGGCAAAAGGCTAAGCCCCCTCATCCTTCAAGCCCTTCGTCTACATGGCCGCCCTGCTGCACGGCTACACGCCGGATGATACGGTGGTCGACGGGCCC
>JALRFZ010000056.1 GCA_023253615.1 Verrucomicrobiales bacterium
TGGACCGAGCGCGTCTACGGCATCCCGCCCGAGCAGGTGATTGGTTCGAGCCTCAAGGCCGCCTACGAAGTCCGCGACGGCAAACCCGTCATCGTGAAGCTGCCGGAACTCAATTTCATCGACGACAAGGCCGGCAAACCCGTCGGCATCCATCAGCACATCGGCCGCCGCCCCATCTTCGCGGCGGGCAATTCCGACGGAGATTTCGAGATGCTCGAATGGACCACCTCGGGGGAAGGTGCCCGCTTTGGCATGCTGGTGCACCACACCGACGCGGAGCGCGAGTTCGCCTACGACCGCGAATCCCACGTCGGAAAACTCGCCTGCGGGCTCGACGAGGGCCCGCAGCGCGGCTGGACCATCATCGACATGAAGAGCGATTGGAAAGTGGTCTACCGGCCGTGAACCGGCCCTCTGAATTTCCTCCTGACATCCATCCCAAAAACCCAACCCATCTGATCCGGTCTTCATGAAAAACAAACTCACCGCCGAATTCTTCGGCACCTTCTGGCTCGTCTTCGGCGGCTGCGGCAGCGCGGTCCTCGCGGCGATGTTCCTCACCACCGGCGACAGCCCCGTCCAGCTCGGCATCGGCTTCGTCGGCGTCTCGCTCGCCTTCGGCCTCACCGTCCTGACGATGGCCTACGCGATCGGCCACATCTCCGGCTGCCACCTCAATCCGGCGGTGACGCTGGGACTTTGCGTCGCGGGTCGCCACCCCAAATCGGAGTTTTTTCCCTACATCATCGCCCAGGTCCTCGGCGGCCTCGCCGGGGCGGCCGTGCTTTACCTCATCGCGAGCGGCAAGGAAGGGTTCTCGACCGAGGGCGGCTTCGCCTCGAACGGATTCGGGGAACATTCCCCCGGCGGTTATTCGATGGTCGCGGCTCTCGTCGCGGAGATCGTCCTGACCTTCTTCTTCCTCCTCATCATCCTCGGTGCCACCGACAAACGCGCCCCGCAGGGCTTCGCTCCCATCGCGATCGGTCTCGGGTTGACCCTGATCCATCTCATCGGGATCCCGGTGACGAACCTCTCCGTCAATCCCGCCCGCAGCACCGGCCCCGCCGTCTTCGTCGGTGGCTGGGCGCTCGCGCAGCTCTGGCTCTTCTGGATCGCCCCGCTCATCGGCGCCGCCCTCGCCGGCCTCGTTTATCCGGCGATCGCGAAAGGCAAAAATTCCTGACCACCCGGCCGACCCTCGCCGCCGCATGCCGAAGCTTTTCCAAGGATTGAAAACCGCCCTCGTGGCGGGACTTCTCGTGGTGCTTCCGGCATGGCTGGCGGTGTTGCTGATCGTCGGACTCCTGACCAAGCTCGGGATCATCGTCAAGCCCATCGCCGGACAACTTCCGGAAGGGGTGAACCATCCCCAGCTCGTCGCCTTCGCCTCCTTCCTGCTCGTCTGTCTCGTCGCCGGTCTCCTCGTGCGCACCCCGGCGGGCCGTTTCCTCGGGCGTCTCCTCGGCGAACATGTCTTCAGCCAGGTGCCGGGCTATGTCCCGTTGCGGACGATCGCCAACCAGTTCGCCGACCTCGACAAGCGCGAGGGTTTCAAGCCTTCGCTCGTCGAAGTCGAGGATGGATCGCTCGCCCCGGCCTTTTTGATCGAGCGTCATGAGGATGGCCGCTGCACCGTCTTCATCCCTTCGGCACCGACGCCGATGGCGGGGGCCATCCTCATCATGCCCGGCGAGCGGGTCCATCCGATCGATGTGCCGATCGGATCCATCCTCGGCTGCGTCTCCAAATGGGGCACGGGTGCGGGAGACCTTCTCGCCGCGATGGAATCGCAACGCGGGACCGCAGCACCACGAACTTTGCAAGGAAGCCCATGAAATCGAACCGCCTTTTCCTGCTTCTCTCCGCCCTGCTGTCCGCAGGTCACGCCACCTCGCAGGACGACCTCGCGCAGCAACTCGCCAATCCCGTCTCCAGCCTCATCAGCGTCCCCTTCCAGTCGAACTGGGATTTCGGGATCGGTCCGGAGGAGGCCTCGCGCTACACCTTGAACATCCAGCCCGTCGTCCCGCTCTCGCTCGACGAGGATTGGAACCTCATCGTCCGCACCATCGTGCCCGTGATCGATGCCGAATCACCCGCACCGGGCATCCCCGATGCCTCGGGCCTTGGTGACATCGTGCAGAGCTTCTTCTTCTCGCCGGTCGATCCAATGAACGGTTGGATCGTGGGAGCGGGCCCCGCCTTTCTCTATCCTTCGGCGAGCGACACGCTCCTCGGTTCCGAAAAATGGGGAGCCGGACCGACCGCCGTGGCCCTGAAACAGGAAGGCCCCTGGACCTACGGCGCTCTCGTCAACCATCTCTCCTCCTTCGCGGGAGATGAGGCGAGGGCCGACGTGAACGCCACCTTCCTGCAGCCCTTCGTCAGCTACATCACCCCGACGAAGACGACCTACACGCTGAACACGGAATCGACCTACGACTGGGAGCGCGAGCAGTGGCTGATCCCGGTCAACGCGGTGATTTCGCAGCTCGTCGCGTTCGGCGATCAGCCCGTCCAGTTCTCCCTCGGAGCCCGGTATTATGCGGAAGGACCCGACGGCGGTCCCGAGTGGGGCATCCGTGCGGCCGTCACCCTCCTTTTTCCCCGCTGAATTTTTCCCGACCCAACCCTGTCATTACCACCATGAGACCCTGTCTGATCCTGTCACTCGTCACGAGTCTGTCTCTGCTGACTCCCTCCCTGCGTTCGGAGGAACCGTCCTCCGGGATCGCCGGCCTGCAGCAGGCCGCCGCGGATTTTGTCGCCGCCTTCAACGCGAAAGACGCCGAAGGCCTCGCCAAGCTCTTCACCGAAGAGGGCGAGATTTGCGACCTGGACGGCGGAAACCTCATCTCGGGCCGGGAGCAGATCGCCGCGCATTATGCCGGGTATTTCGCCGGGGAAAACGCCCCCTCCCTCGCCATCGAGGTCGATTCGGTGCGGCTCGTCGCGCCGACGCTCGCGATCGAGGATGGCACCGCCCATTTCACCGATCCGGAGGGGAAAGCTCCGCCGCGGTCCACCGCCTACACCGCGGTATTGATGAAAAACGGCGATCAGGTCTGGCAGATCGCCAGCACCCGCAGTCTGCAGGACGTCACCGAAGATGCCGGCCGTCTCGCCGATCTCGCCGCGACGATCAACGGGGACTGGACCACCCTGAATGATGGCGTCCGTCTCGACCTCGCCTTTGGATGGGACGAGACCGGGAATTTCATCACCGGCGAAATGCTCACCACCACCGCCGACGGCGAACCGCAGCCGGGCACCATCCGCATCAGCTGGGATGCCGCGAAGCAAACGATTGTTTCCTGGATCTTCGATGCCGAAGGCGGGGTATCCGAAGGGGTCTGGACGCCGACGGAGGACGGGTGGCTCATCCGCACCGAAGGCACCACCGGCGACGGCGAGCTCCTCGGAGCCAGCCAAACCCTGACGACCGACGGGCCCAACACGCTCCTCTGGAACGCCACCCACCGCGTCGTCGATGGCCGAGTCCAGCCCGACAATCTGCTCCGCATCGTAAGGCAGGCACCCGCACCGTCCGCCAACTGAAACGCTACGACCCACGAATCATGATGAAAAATCCAACTTTTCTCCTGACCTTTCTTCTTGGACTCGCCCTCGTCACCTCCGAGGCCGGAGCCCGCGATCTGCGTGGTGGTGGCGGTGGTGGCGTCCGCGGCGGCGGCGGGGCACGCCCCCAGATGTCGGCGCCCCTGCGCAGCCCGATGACCGGCTCGCAGGTCAAACGCCCCGCCGCAAGGCCCGAGCCGAAGCCGGCTTCTCGCCCCCAGGCCAGCGCGCCTTCGCGCCCGACACCAAAGCCCGCGGACCGTCCCGAAATCAACCGTCCCGAAATCCAGCGGCCTTCCGTGCAGAAACCGGCGACGCGGCCTGCGATGCCCGAGGCCCGTCCCAACCTGCCCGATCGTCCGACAGGCGGTGCCGGTGGCGGTGGAAACGCAAGACCGAACCTGCCCGATCGTCCGACAGGCGGCGGAGAGGTCCGCCCCAATCTTCCCGGCGGTGGCAACGCCGCCGATCGTCTCCCTGACAAACGCCCCTCGGTGGATCGTCCGGTGGCCAACCGTCCCTCCACCTTGCCAGGCATGGTCACCTACCCGGATCGCCCCGACAAGGGCCGGCCGAATCTGCCCGGTTACGGCGGCAACCGTCCCACGACGCTTCCCGGCGAGGTCGGAAACCGTCCCAACCTTCCCGGCGTCGGCGGCGGCAACGGTCAGCGTCCGAATCTCCCCGACCGTCCCGGCGGCAGCAACCGCCCCAGCATCGTCGATCGCGGGGATGTCAGTATCGGCAACCGTCCCGTCCAGATCGGCGGTGGCAACCAGGTCAACATCGGCAATGTCAATGTCGGCGGCCGGAACCAGGGGCTCAACCGTCCCGCCACCCGCCCGGCCGATCGACGCGACTGGGATGCGAACCGCTGGGGAGGCAACAACAGCGTCTGGGGGAACAACGTCAACATCAGCGGAAACAACATCAATTTCAGGGTCAACAACAACTTCCGCTACAACAACAACTTCGCCTGTCGTCCCAACTACTGGGGCGCGCGTCCCTGGTGGGGGGCGGCGAACTACCATGCCTGGCACCACGGACACTGGGGCTACGGGTGGAACAGCGGCTATTACCACCGCCACTGGTGGTTCCACGACGACCACGACTTCGCCGCGGGCTTCATGTGGGGGATCGGGGTCTGGAGCCTCGGCAACCTGATCTACGACATGGGCTACCATTCCTACAAGAATCCCTACCCCGCGCCGGTCGTGCAGAACACCTACGTCACCTACACCCAGCCGATCTCCGTGGCCGCCGCCGCGAATCCTCCCGGAGATGAGACGGTCGCCGCCGCCGCCGAGGAGAAATCCGACGATGCGCTCGCGCGTTCCCGCACCGCTTTCTCCGCCGGTGATTACCTGGCCGCCGCCACCGCCGCGGACGAGGCCATCGCCGCCAATCCGGGCGACGTCACCCTGCACGAGTATCGCGCCCTCGTCCTCTTCGCCCTCGGCAAGTACGGCGATGCCGCGGGCGTCCTCAATCCCGTCCTCGCCTCCGGCCCCGGCTGGAGCTGGGAAACCATGAGCGGTTTCTACGGCGACCCCGGTGCCTACACCAACCAGCTCGCGAAACTCGAAGCCTACACCCGGGCATCTCCCGATGCGGCCGACGCGCATTTCCTCCTTGGTTACCACTATCTCGTCTGTGGGCACATGGCCAACGCGGGCGTCGAATTCGCCACCGCCGCGAAGCTGCAGCCCGCCGACACCATCTCGCGCCAGCTCGCCGCCCTCACCGCCGACTCCGTGCCCGATGCCGGAGCCGTCGCGGAGGCTCCGGTGACCCGTCCGGATCCCGTCCCCGCGGAGAAACTCGTCGGGAGCTGGAGCACCGACAGCCCCGCCGGCAAAATCGTCTTCACGATGAATCCGGGCGGGGATTTTTCCTGGAGCTGCACCGGCCCCGAAAACACCAGCGTGATGAAAGGGACCTACGGATTGAACGACAAAGGCCTGCTCGTCCTCTCCACCGACGATGCCCAGATGGTCTCCGCGGTCAGCATGGAGGGCGATGGCAAAATGAAATTCATCCTTGTGGGCGCCCCCGACGGCGATCCCGGGCTGGATTTCACCAAGACCTGATTCACGGCTCCCGCCGGGCGGGGATCGCCTGCCACCCGCGCAAGGGCGCATCGATTGCGCCCTTGCCCTTTGGGGGATTCCTTGGCTAACTAGCGGCCGATATGAAGCGAATCCCCCTTTTCCTCTCCCTCGCCGCGGCCGTGGTCGCGACATTTCCCGCTGCGGGCCTGCGCGCGCACGAGTCCGCCGCCGAAATGGCCGAGTCGGCGAAAGTCCTCCTCGCGAGCCTCACCGATGCGCAGAAGGCGAAGGTGGTCTACCCACTGACCGACGAGGAGCGGGAAAACTGGCATTTCATCCCCAAACCCTTCGAGGGCGAAGGCATGCGCGGCGGCCTCACCCTGAAGGACATGCGCCCCGACCAGCGCCACCTCGCCTACGCCCTCCTCAGCACAGCGCTGAGCCATCGCGGCTACACCACCGCCCTCGAAATCATGAGCCTCGAACAGGTCCTCTGGGAGCTGGAAAACCAATCGCCCCGCCGCGATACGCTCATGTATTACGTCTCCATCTTCGGCGAGCCGGGTGCGAAGGCCTGGGGCTGGCGTTTCGAGGGGCATCATCTCGCCTTGAATTTCACGATCGTCGACGGGCAGGTCGTCGCCTCCACCCCGAGCTTCTTCGCCTCGAATCCCGGTGAAGTGCGCGAAGGTCCCCGCGCCGGATTGCGCGTCCTCGCCGGCGAGGAGGACGTCGCCCGCCGCCTCGTCCAATCGCTCGACGACGCGCAGAAGGCCAAGGCCGTCACCGCCGCAGAGGCGCCCGAGGACATTCTCACCGCGGCCGAGAAAAAGGTCGGTCCGCTCGGTGGCGAAGGCATCGGCTACGCCGCCCTGAATCCGGAGCAGCAGAAGAATCTGAAGGAGCTGATGGAAGTCTACATCCGCCGCGTCAAACCCGACGTCGCCGACGACGAACTCGCCGCGATCGAGAAGACCGGGCTCGACCAGATCGTCTTCGCCTGGCTCGGCGGCATCCAAAAGGGAGATCCGCATTATTACCGCGTGCAGGGCCCGACCTTCCTCCTCGAATACGCGAACACCCAGAACGGGGCGAACCACGTCCATGCCGTCTGGCGTGACTTCGAGGGCGACTTCGGTCGCGACCTGCTCCGCGAGCATTATCAGGCCCATCACAAGGCCGAGTGAATCGCCGGGAATGTCCGAGAAATTCCAGAGCGCGAACGAGGAAGACCTGCAGCGCCTCCGCCGCATGCTCCGCAAGGTCGCGGGTCATGATCTCGAGGCGGTGAAACGCCGTCTCGAGCGCAGCACGAAACCCCGTCCCGGAGCCGAGGAGATCCGGGTGCTCGACATCGCCTGCGGCGACTGCCGCGAGGCCGAGGTGCTGGGCGATTTTGTCGCCGAGCTGAAAGGCGCGCCGGAGGCCTCGGTGAAACTCACCGGCATCGACGTCCGCGCCCGCGAGATCGCCGATGCCGCGAGGAAATTCGGCAAACGCCAGGGACCGCGCGAGGAGCGGGGAAAACGGGAGTTCGAATTCCTCACCGGCGACGCGACGAAACTCAAGGACCACGCCGAGATGGGCGGGGACTTCGACCTCGTCTTTCTCCGCCATCAGAACTACTGGAACGGCGCCCGCGACTGGGAGGAGATCTTCGATCAGGCCCTCGACAAAGTCGGCGACGAGGGACGCCTCGTCATCACGAGCTATTTCGACCAGGAACACGCCCTCGCCCTCGAGGCCATCCGGAAACTGGGCGGCGAGCTCATCCGCACCGAGTTCAACGAGGAAACGCGCGAGCTCATCACGCCCGGCAAATCGATGGACCGCCACGTCGCGATCTTCCGGAAGAAGGGGTAAAGAATGTGGTTTCGACTTCAGTCGAATCCTCTTTCCGCCACAGCCCTGCGACTGAAGTCGCAGCCACATTGAAAAATCCTCCTTTTCCGGCGGCACCGAACGCGTTAGCATGAGACTTATTCGATGACCAATCTCCTCATCGTCGCGGGCGTCCTCGTCCTTTCCTTCGCGCTGCGCACCTCGCGTCTGCGGGTGCTGCGCAAGCTGGGTGCCCTGGGCATTCTCGGGGCGACCTTCCTTGCCTTTTATTTTTTCACCGACAGCATCGCCGCGGGGATCGTCGGGGTGCTGCTCTGGTTTTTGCTGCCGTGGGTCGAGCTCCTCACCCGCATCCGGCGTCTCCGCCTGCCCGTCGGCAAAACCCTGGAGCGCGAGGCGCCTCCCGGTCATTCCCGGTTTCCCGAGCTGGGCGAACTCACCGACGAGATCGAGGCCGAGGGGTTTGAATATGTCGCCGACACCGGCTGGGACTGGGATGGCATGCACCAGTTTTACCGGATCTTCTACCACGCCGGAAACCGCGAGCAGGCCGCCATCTGCCTGACCGAGCAGGACGGCATGTCGTGGGTCGCCCTCACCCTCACCTCGCGCCATCCGCGCGGCATGACCTATCGCACGACGAACCTGCCCTTCAGCAGTCCGATGAAGACCGCGCCCGAGCTCAGCCTGCGGCAGGCGCCCGAATGCGATTCCTTCGCCGCCCTCCTCGAGGTACACCGTTATTGGATGGACGCCCTCGCCTTCGTCCCCGAAGACTTCGTCGCCGAAGATCCCGCGCAGCTCACCACGTTGATCGAACAGGAGACCGGCCGCCAGATCAAACACAACCTCGAATCCGGCCTCATCAAACCCGGCGAAACCAACGGTACCTTCCGCTATTCGTGGCGCGGTCTCGTGTATCTGTATTGCCAGCTTGTGAAGGACATGGTGCGGATGAGTTGAGGAGGAACGGGTCACGGGTCACGGGTTTCATCGGGCCGGAGAATCGTTCGAAGGGAGGGTTGCGCCTGTGTGGAAATCCGCCTACGCTTTCTCCGTGAACTCCTCCGATCTCATCACTGTCGATTCCGGGATTCTCGGCGGAACACCGGTTTTCCGCGGAACGCGCGTTCCGGTGCAGACCTTGTTCCAGTATCTGGAGTCGAATTATACCTTGGATGAGTTCCTCGAGTGCTTCCCGACGGTCACCCGCGAGGCGGCCATCGCCTTGCTCGATCGGTCAGAGGTGGCACTTCTCTCGATGACGCGATGAGGGTGCTCCTCGATGAGTGCGTTCCGTGGCCGATGCGGAAGGTTCTCATAGGCCATGCCTGCACGACCGCACAGAGGATGGGGTGGGCGCCATCACCAACGGAGATCTGATCCGCCTTGCCGAGTCGGAATTCGACGTCTTCGTCACCAGCGACCAGAACATCCG
The DNA here is from genome assembly GCA_023253615.1 of Verrucomicrobiales bacterium. GTDB lineage: Bacteria > Verrucomicrobiota > Verrucomicrobiia > Verrucomicrobiales > DEV007 > Arctic95D-9. The sequence goes on from JALRFZ010000056.1 coordinate 8,914, forward strand.
TTATCAGCAGAATCTGGCCGGACGACGCATCGCGATCCTCGAGCTCTCGACGAATGATTTGAGACGGATTCTTGCGGCTTCCGGAGAGATCACTGCCGCGCTTGATGGGATTCAATCCGGCGATTACATGCGGGTGGAGGTGCCATAGCAGGTTTTTGATAGAAGCGGTCCTTCACCACCGAACGTCCCCTCGACGCCCGTCGGAAGCGTCGCCGCTTCCGCCACCGTCGGCGCGTCCACCGCCGTGCCCCGGCAAAACTTCCCCTCCGTCCCGTTCTTTCCCGTTTACCACCCGCTCCCT
>JALRFZ010000117.1 GCA_023253615.1 Verrucomicrobiales bacterium
CCGCTCACCGCTCACCGCTCACCGCTCACCGCTCACCGCTCACCGCTCACCCCCATCCCCTCCCAATCGCGCAACCACGCGGCCGACTCGATGAGCCGGTAGGACGGTCGCACCGTGAAGGCGATGCGTTCGAGAAAGACGGCCGGATCTTCGAGAGCAAGGTCGAGTTCGAAGTGACGCGCTTCCTCCCTCACCCTGCCTCCCATTTCCGCCCACCATCGCACCATGGCCACGTTGTTTTTGCGGCATTGCCCGGTGAACTCCCGCACGCCGCAACGCCAGCCTTCGTGCCAGAGGATTGAATAAAGCAGCGTGGCCAGCCCGCGCCGGTGCCACGCATCGGCAATGGTGAAGGAGAGCTCGGCCCGCGCCGGATCGTGGCCGTCCCGCCACCAGGAGGCACCGCCGTAGCCCGGGAAGTCTTCATCCTCCGGATTCAACGCGATCCAGGCGAGATGATCGAGGCCGTCGACCTCGGCGATCCTCGCCGCATGATGCTCACCGAGTCGCTCCGGCCTTTCCCAGAAACGATTGAGCCGGGATTCCTCCGAAAGCATCTCGTAGGCTCGTTGGATGCGCTCGCGATCCTCCGGCACGATGGGACGCAGCCTCACGGCGAGCCCCTCCTCGAGGCAGCGATCGAAAGGGGCGAAATCCGAGAGCGCTGGCATCATGGTTTTCCCCGGTTTAAAAACCCCTCACGAAAACACCTCGGTCCAGGGCAGGTCGTGCGCCTGTCCCACTTCCTCGCAGGTGAGCCTGCCATGGAAGCAATTGATCCCGCCGACCAGCTCCGGCGCCCGGAAACACGAGGCCTCGAGCCCGGCCGTGGCGAGGAGTTGCACGTAGGGCAGCGTCACACTCGTCAGCGCCTGGGTCGAGGTTCTCGCATAGGCGCCCGGCATGTTCGCGACGCAGTAATGGATCACGCCCTCTTCGGTGAAGACGGGATTTTCATGAGTGGTCGGACGCGTCGTCTCGATGCACCCGCCTTGGTCGACGGCGATGTCGACGACGACGGTGCCCTCGCGCATGAGGCGCAACATCTCGCGGCTGACGAGCTTCGGGGCTTTCGCCCCCGGCACGAGGACCGCGCCGATGAGCAGGTCGGTGCGGGGCAGCACCTCGAGCAGGGCCGACTCACTGCTGTAGAGCGTCTTCGCCGCAGGCATGGCGGTGTCGAGCCAGGTCATGCGTTCGCTGCTGACCTCGAGGATCGTCGTGTCGGCCCCGATCCCGGTCGCGACCTTCGCGGCGTTGGTCCCGCAAGTGCCGCCGCCGATGATGGTGACGCGTCCCGGCAGCACGCCCGGCACCCCTCCTAACAAAGTACCACGACCGCCCGCGTGTTTGGCGAGGTGATAGGCCCCGACCATCACGCTCATGCGGCCGGCGACCTCGCTCATGGGCTCGAGGAGGGGCAGGCGTTTGCCGATCTGCACCGTCTCGTAGGCGATCCCGGTGACACCCCTGGCGACGAGGGATTCGGTGAGGCGCTTGTCGGCGGCGAGGTGGAGGTAGGTGAAAAGAATCTGCCCGGCTCGCAGCATCGCGATTTCCTGCGGCTGGGGTTCCTTCACCTTCACGAGAAGGTCGGCGGTGGCAAAGACCTCGGCGGCGGTGGCGGCGATTTCGGCTCCGGCCTCGAGGTATTCGCTGTCGGCATAGGCGGCGCCGGCTCCCGCCCCGGTCTCCACGATCACCCGCACGCCTTGGCGCACGAGCTGCCTCGCGCCGCCCGGAGTCAGGGCGACGCGGTTTTCCTGGCTCTTGATTTCGCGGGGGCAGCCGACGATGGCGGAAGGTTGGGCGGGGGAAGAGGGAGCGCTCATGCGGGAGAGTCTCCAAACACTACGGCACGGCGGCCCTCCGACATAGGCTCATTTCGCAATTCACGTTTTCCGTTTGGTTCGCACGCAAAAAGGCCAAGGCGGCGCGGGACCTTTCCGTTTCCAATCGACCCGGACGTGCTAGATTCGCCTCCCCCCCCCTCTCCTTCATTCCATGTCGCTCTCCCACGGGCCGTCTCTCCCCTCGCTTGCGCAGCGGATCCCCATCCTCGCTGTGATCGCCCTGCTGTTGTCTTCGCCTCCCCGTGCCGGGGCGGCGGATGCAAAAGAAGGTGTCCTCAACCTTTCCAATTCGTCCGGTCCCGTGACGACCTGGCGCAAGGAATCGGTCGGCCCCTGGGGCAAGCTCGAGTATTTTCCCGTCACCCTCGAGCCCCCCGCCTCGCACCTCTGGGAAGCGCTTTACGACGAGCGTTCCTACTGGAATTTCGAAAAGCTGGAGCAGACCGAAGCCCGCGCCCTCCTCGAAACACTGGGACTCTCGGGGGAAACACTGGCCCTCATCGACGAGGAAGGGGTCTGGGTCCAGGGTCCGCGCGGACTCGAGCTGGAATTCGGAGACCGGGTCGTGGAGAGCCTGACCAACGAGAACCGCGCCGCCCTGGCGAGATGGTTCCGGCTCAACAGCAGCCTGTTTTTCTCGAAGACGATCATCAATTTCGAAGGCGGCGACTTTTCCTTCTTCGAGAATGGCGCGGTCTCTCCGGAAACCCTCGCGCTCGTGAAACGGTATTCCTTTTCGCGGAGGAACGTCCTCAGCCTGATGGACCGTCCTTACATCCTGCGGCAACTGGGCAGCGACACGGCGGAGAAGGAACGTTTCCTCCGCTCCACCTTCTCCACGAAGGGGCTCATCGTGCGGCTGATTCTGGATGAAACGACCGATCTCGATTCCGTGATCCGCTACTGGTCGTGCGACGGTTTGAATTCCGGATTCGAGGGCATCCTGCAGGGCGTCGCATTGACCGAGGGCATCAACAAGGTCGATCTCGTCCAGATCCTGCCTCCGGTGCCCCGCCGTTACCTCAACGGCTTCACCAACCTGCGGGATGTCAGTCCCACCAACACCCCGGATTGTTTCTGGACGTCGGTCCAATTCTTGCGCCACCAGGTCTCGCCCCGCATGCTCGACCCGGTGAGGCTGATGCATCACATCGAGGGCGATTTCGAGCGCGTCGAGACCGATGAGCTCCGCTTCGGCGACCTGGTCTGCATGTTCGACGAGTCCGACGACAGCTTCCTCCACAGCTACGTCCACATCGCCGACGACATCGTCTTTTCGAAAAACGGCGCCAGCTTCGCCCGCCCCTATGTGCTCACCCTGAAATCGGACATGCTCTCGGTCTATCTGGATGAGTCGCGCTACCGCTTCGAAATCTATCGCAGGAAGCTCAGCCACTGACATGCCGATGCGCCCACCTTTCCTCCTGTCGATCTGCGCGCTGATCGCCTTCCTCCCGCCCCCCGCCCCGGCGCAGGGCCCGGGAGCCGGCTCCTCCGCGGAGCAGAGTCCTCCCCCATTCCCGACCGCGGACCCGCGTCAGGTGACGGAACTGCCTCCCGGTCCCTGGGGCAGCCTCGAGTATTTCTCCATCCCGCTCTCGTGCCCTCCCGCCTCTCTCGCTTTTTTGCGGACGCCATCGCAACAGGTCGAATGGTGCTTCCATGCACGCACCCAGGCCGAACTGGAGGGGGCGCTGCTCACCGCCGGCCTCACCGCGCCGGAGGTCGCCTCCGTCCTGAAGGGAGCGAACGTCCTCGCCGACCCCGAGTTGATGCGCGTCTTTCCCTCCGAAGAAGCCATCCTCGGGGTGGATTTCCAGACGCGCGCGAAAATCTACCGGTACCTCGGACAGATCCCGGAAAACCGTTTCCATCGCCGCCCCCTCTACATCGCGACCGAGAATCTTTCCTCCTGGTTCGACGGCACCGGCATCCCGCGCCCGGTGATCCAGGATATCGCGAAGCTCGCTTACCCGACTCCGCGGGGCCGGGGGTATTTTTTCGCCGACCTCCCTTTCACCCTGAGGCGCACCGATTCGATGAAGGATGAAAGACTCCTCCTCTCCGGATTGACGCGCCGGGAAGGCCTCGTCGTGAGGCTCCGTGTCAAGCGCGAGACGCTCACTCCGGAGATCGCCGACTACTGGAACGCCGGCTACAAGAACAAATCGGTGATGCCCCTCCTCGACGCCGTCGTCCAGGCCAACGACGGCGGGGCCATCGACATCGCCCATCTCCTGCCCGCGACGCCGCGGCAGATGCTCAACCGCTTTCCCGATCCCTCCTACGCGGTGGATGGCCGGCTCCCCGATTGGTTCTGGACCTGTTACAACTTCTTCCGCTTCGCCCCCTCCGACGTCTATGCGGACTCGCCCGAGCGGGACACCCTCATCATCGGGGACTTCGAGCCGAGCCTGCCTCCCCTGCAATTCGGAGACATGGTGCTGCTGAACTCGGGCTCGAAGATCATCCACGGCTGCATCCACATCGCCGGCGACATCGTCTTCACCAAAAACGGAGCGGATCTCTTTTCCCCCTGGATCCTGATGCGTCTGGAGGATGTCGTCGCGTCACACGATCTCCTCGGCGACGTGTCCCTCGCCGCCTATCGCAAATCCGAGCCGGTGCCGCCCGTGCGGTAAAGAGAGGTGAAATCCGCCGTCCTCGATTGAGTTTGACATTTATGGTTTTTACGTTTTTGATCTCTTTATTATCAAGAGATCCAAAACATCTCGTTCGTTTCGTCGGGCGCAGCAGGGCTTGCCACTGACACTGCTTCTCGCGGGAGCAATGCTTTCTTCCTGCAGCTCCGCCAAAAAGCGGGGTGAGTCGGAGAATCCGCTCATCGCCACCGTCCTCCCCGAGGCACGGCCGTTTTCCGGGGACACGCTCGCCTCTCTCATGGCGATCCCGCGTTTTCCGGGGACACGCTCGCCTCTCTCATGGCGATCGCGGATTCCCCGTCGTCGCACTTGCCGCCTAACGATGCCGACGCCCCTGCCGATGGTGGATCTCCCTACCCCGCGAATGAAGCCGCCGCGGATGCGGAGGATTCCGTGATGGAGATTGAAACGAGCGCCACGGAAGTCGCCGCCGCCTTCGTCGCTCCGGCCTCGTGGAGTGCCCCCGGCATCAACCCGGAAGAAGTGAATCCCGGCGACCTCTTTTCCGAAAAGGAATGTCCCGTGCTGCGGAAGGTGATGAGCCTGCTCGACAAACTCCCCGCGGAGGAGAGGACCAGGCTGCTTCAGCATTTCACCCGGACAACCACGACGCGCGTGCCGGTGCCCCTCTCGCGCAAGGAGCTCGCCGGCCTCGGCGCCCTCGTTGAGGAAGGAACCGTGCCGCCGACCCGCAGCGTCGCCCTCGATTGCCGCACCACGACCCATGCCATCGATCCCGATCGCTACCTCGATCTGCTTTCCGCCATCGGCAAGGGCGGGAGCGCCGGGGCGATTTCTTCATCCGGGCATCTCGACCGTCTCCGGAAACAACTCGCCGCCGCGAAAAAGAGGCTGGGGGCGGGAGATGCCCTTTATCTCATTACCTCCGTCTCCGAGTCGGAACGGATCGAGGCGAGCTACCCCGGTGCGCCCGTGGGCAAGCGCGATGTCGAACCCGTGCGAAACGCCGTCGTGGCCGTGTATCCCCACCTGCGCGGACTCGAGGCCGCGAAAACCGGCGAGAACATCACCCTCGCCGGAAATCCCCGACTCCTCTGGGAATTCAGGACCCGCGAAGTGAAACTCGTAGACGGCCACCTCGTCTTGGGAGAGGAGGAGGAGACCGCCTCACCCGCCCCGTGAACGCCACGGCACCGCTCACTCCATGCCGAGCTTTTTCAACTTCGGCGAAATCACGACCCGGCAATAAGGATTCGTGTCCTTGTTGAGCTCGTAATAGTTCTGATGGTAGTCCTCGGCCACCCAGAACGTGGAGGCTTCCGAGATTTCCGTCACCGAGGGATTTTCATAGACCTTGCTGGCGTCGAGCGCCGCCTTGGACTGCATCGCGATGTTCCTCTGCTCGGGCGAATGATAGAAAATCACCGAGCGGTACTGGGGCCCCTTGTCCGCTCCCTGCTGGTTGAGCGTGGTCGGATCGTGGGCCTGCCAGAAGACGTCGAGGATCTCCCCGAGCGTGATCTTCGCGGGATCGAACGTCACCTGGATGACCTCGGCGTGGCCCGTCGTCTTCGTACCGATCTGCTCATAGGTGGGATTCTCGACATGGCCGCCCATGTAGCCGGAGACCACGTCGGTGACGCCTTCGAGGCGCTCCATCACCGCCTCCGTACACCAGAAGCATCCGCCTCCGAGAGTGATGACATCTTTTCCTTGGGCTGCGGCTTCTCCTTGTTTCATGGGGGTCTTTTCAGGTGATTCTACGGCGGCGGGGGCGGAACCGGCCGCCGCGTTCGTGTTTTCCGGAGCAGCGGGGGCGGTCGCCGATGGCTCCGCAGGCTTCGCGGCCCCGGCGGGTTCGGGCGTTTCGGCAGGTGCCGGAGCAGGTGATTCGGCAGGCGCCGGAGCTGGCGTTTCGGCGGGAGCCGCCGGCTCCGAAGGGGCGGCCTTTTCCTCCGCCGGCGACGGCTGATCCTGACAAGCACACAAAAAGAGCACCGGAGCGACAAGCGCGGCGACGAAACGGAGCGAACGGAAACGGGGGACGACTCTCATGAGGGGAACGTGGTCCCGCACGGGCCATCGTGCAATCGCTTTGCGCACCATCCCCCTTCCCCGCATCGCGTGATTCCCCGGCAGTCCGTTCCGACATCTGCCACTCCTTTTCGACGCTCGCTTGAACAGCTTTTCACCACTGCGCAACTTTTTTTTCCGAATCAGGCCGAAAACCGTTGATTAATCCAATAACATCCTTATAAAAATGCCATTGTTATTCCGTTTTTGACGGGAAGAAACATGGCCAGACCCAAGAACACGACCGAGACGGTTCAGATCACGATCTCCACCACCCAACAGGTGAAGGATCTGCTCGAAGAGCTGTCCCGCTCGGGCTTCTACGGGAAAAACGCCGCCGAGACCGCGCACATCCTCCTGAAAGAGAAAATCAGGGATCTGCAGGTGAGCGGACAGGCGCCCGGTCCTGACTTCTCCCCGTCGCGGGCGAAATGACAATTCCACCACCACTCATCACCACCGCCCACCCGACCGCCATGTATCTCCCCGAGCCCGCCGACCACTCCAGCAGTTCCCAGGCCCTCGCCCTGCTCTCCGCCGCTGCGATCGCCCCCTCGCAACTCTGTGAGAACGATCCCGCCACCAAGCAGGCCTTCGAGGACGGTCTCCGCGCGCTCGCCGAGGATATCGTGAAATTCCACCCCGGGCTCGCCCATCTCCTCATCGGGATGAGCACCACTCCCTGCCCTTTCGTCCACGGGCAGAATTGATCCGTTCACCGGCGCGCCCCTCCCCGGGCTTCACGCCCAGAGATTCAGCAACACCACGCCCGCCACGGCCACGACCGCACCGGCGAGGGCGAGGCGGCTCGGATGATCTCCTTCCGTGATCCGCGCCAGCGGCAGCATCACGATCGGCGTCAGCGCCACCACCGCGAGGACGATCCCGCTCTCCAGATCCTGCAGCGCCCACTGGAAACAACTCACTCCGATCACGGGGCCGAACAGCGCCGCCCCCACCAGCCAGGGCGCCACCTTCCGGTCGAGGGGCGACCGCCAGCTTTCCCAATCCTTCCGAGTGCCGAAAAAGCGGATCAAGACCACCGC
>JALRFZ010000252.1 GCA_023253615.1 Verrucomicrobiales bacterium
ATCCTGAGGCCCCGGGGCGTTCAAGCACGGATCCACTCAAATCGACGAAGAACCCGATTATCTGACACCGACCCAGTTCGAGGCACTCAACCACACCCTCAAATAACCAACACCGGTCCAAAAATCAGTGGCATCTCAGTATCGGTCCCTTCCCGTCACGAAGTGGACACGTTCTTCATTAGCGACCACCCATGCGCGGAGCATTTTGGCGCAGATCGTCGGCGTCGGCTGCCTGCCCAGGAAATCTCCGATATCACCCTTGCTCGGGTTCGGCGGAAGACGGGGAATTGGGGTCGATTCGGAGCCAGGTTTTCCCGAGAAACCGGGCGGGGTCATGGGGAAAGGAGCCCCGACTCTCGTAACCTCTCCTCCGCCCAAGCCCTATCCTCCTCCGACAACGGCGGATCGAGCGGGCTGGCATAGTCCATCTTCCAATACCGCCCGCTCGTGTAGCATCGATCAGCGAGCGCCTGGATGTCGAGAGGGATGTCCGGCTCGCCGGGACGCAAGGGGATGCGGATAACCGGAAGCCGTTCGCGCAAGGGGCAGGGATAGACTTCGCGTCGACCGGGCACCGTCGCGCGGCTGACGCAGACGAGGTAGTGATCGCCAAGACGGCGGAAGCTGGGAATTTCCTCGAATCCTCCGGCATCGACAATGCGCGGACCACCGCGGACCAGGTCGATCTCGACGACGTTGACCCGTGCCGCGACGTAGCTGTCGCGTTTCATCTCGTAGGCGGCACGTCCGCTGCGTTTGTTGGTGGGGCTGATCACTTCGATCACGGTGATGAGGTCCCCCTCGTCACTGCGGATCTCGATCCAGCGATGTTTGGACTGGTCCACGGTGAGGAGGGTCGGCTCGGAGACGATGAGACTTTGGTATTCGGGTGCCGCCGTCCAGACGGGAGGGAGCCCGTCTCTCCACTCTTCGCCGACCAACGCGACGTCGGGTCGGGCGGTGAAGGCCGATTCGCCGAGCACTTCAACGGCCAATTCGCCCTTCGCCGACAGTTCCTCTGGCAACTCCGATCCGAGCGACTCCAAGATCAGTCCGATGAGGCGGACATGCACATCGGGCCAAGTCCGCTGCATGTAGGGATTCATCCCCGGGAATGGATTGATCCGGTCCATGATTGCGACTTTAACCTCTCCGAGGTCTTCCCGCAAAGATTTCAATCCCGTCTACGCGGGTACGCGGGGCGGGGCGGCGAGATTTTCGATTGAGAAAAGTGCGGTCAGGGCTTGAATTCCCGAAGTCAGCCGATTCTCGCGCCGCACACGTATAACAAGAGAAAAATTCTCCCATGACCGCTCCCCACATCCCCATCCTCCGCCAAGGCCGCGTCCACAAGTCCCTTGACGTGCAGACGGTGCCGAAGCTCGGCACGGACGAACCGGCCGCCGAAATCAGTTTCGCCTGCGCGGACATGATCAAATACGATCTCCACAAGATGGGATCGGCCCGGGCGGCGTTGAAGAAATTCTCCTGCCAGGAACTCGTCGATATCACGAAGCGGGCGGGGGAGATCTTCCTGAACGACGCTCTCCCCGTCGGCACCGAGGGCGCGATGCAGACGCCGGAGGATTACGTGCTCTCGCTCGCCTCAACGAGCGGGCTGCCCCATGCGCTCATCCGCATGAACATGAAGCGTCTCGGAGGGATCTTCGCGGACATCGACACGATCTTCCGCGGTCTCACCCGGGGGCTCGACTGGGCCGTGCTCGACAAGGGTTACGGGGAACAGGGCGGGGCACCCGTGAGCTTTTCGGCCACGACCAACGAACTCGCCGTGATCCTCCCGAGCAACTCGCCCGCAGTGAACGCTCTTTGGATCCCGGCCATCGCGATGAAGGTGCCGGTGCTGCTCAAGCCCGGACGCGAGGAGCCCTGGACGCCCTGGCGCATCATGCAGGCGTTCATCAAGGCCGGCGCTCCGGCCGAGGCCTTCAGCCTGTATCCGACGCAGCATGATGGTTCGGGTACGATCATCCGCCGGGCCGGTCGGGTCATGCTCTTCGGCGATGACTCGACCGTGAAGCAATACGAGCACGATCCCCGCATCGAGGTGCACGGCACCGGTTACTCGAAATTCATCATCGGTGAGGACGAGATCGATCAGTGGGAGAAATACATCGACACCATCGTCGAGTCGGTTTCCGCCAATTCGGGCCGCAGTTGTATCTGCACCTCGACCATCGTCGTGCCGCGTCACGGCGACGCCATCGCCACCGCCGTGGCGAAGCGGCTCGCCGAGATCAAGCCGCTCGCGCAGGACGACCCGAATGCCAAACTTTCCGGTTTCGCGAACCCCATGTTCGCCGAGTGGATCAACGACGCGGTGGAGAAGGGCCTGAAGTCGGGCGGTGCCACTGATGTGACGGCTCAGTTCCGCGAGGGCGAACGATTCCAGCAGCGCGACGGGATGAACTACCTCCAGCCAACCCTCATCCGGGTCGATTCCTTCGACCAGGAGCTGGCGATTCGCGAATTCCTCTTCCCCTTCGCCAGCGTCGTGGAATGCCCGCAGGCGGAGATGCTCGACAAGATCGGTTATTCCCTCGTCGTCACCGCGGTGACGAAGGACATCGAGTGGATCAACCGCCTCTTCGATTGTCCCCATATCGACCGTCTCAACATCGGCAACGTGCCGACGAACCGGATCAAATGGGATCAGCCGCACGAGGGCAACTTGTTTGAGTTCCTGTATACGCGCCGTTCTTTCCAGATTGCGGAGATTGCGTGACACGCTAGGGTCTCCCCGATGCCGGCCGACCCCCTTTCGATTGAGTCCCTCTGCGCGGGAATGAACCTGCCCGAATGGGTGGTGGACTTTCGTCACAGCGCCGGGGGACGCGTCGTTTTTGGTCCCGGCAAAATCGACACGCTCGGTGCCGAGACCCGCGGACTCGGCGGAACCCGCGCCTTGATCGTCACCGATGCCGGATTGGCCCGCACCGGTTTCGTCGATCGCGCCCGCGCGGCCCTGGTC
>JALRFZ010000280.1 GCA_023253615.1 Verrucomicrobiales bacterium
GCGATTGGACAGGGGAAAATCCGGTTGCCAGATCCCCGGTGGACTGGTTAGGCTCGCGCCATGAATTTCAAATGGATCCGGATTGCCCCCGTCGCGGCGCTCGCCCTCATGGTCGTCGGCTGTGTCACGACCGAGGACGGACCGACCCCTGTCGTCGTCGAACATCTCGGCATGGAGCCCGAGTTCACCGAAGCCGATGGAGACAAGAGCGGGCACCTCAGCAAGGAGGAAGTCGCCGCCCACCATCACGCCGACCTGCTCGCCCAGTATGATCTCGACCGCGACAGCCATATCTCGGAGGCCGAGTGGCGCAGCGCGCATCCGTCGGCGTCCGAGCTCGACCCCGACTTCAACCTCATCGATCGCGACAAGGACAAAAAGATCAGCAAAGCCGAGGCCATCAAGTGGGTGAGCGAGCACGTCAGCTTCACCAAATCCTTCGCCAAATACGACATGGACGGCGATTCGCGCCTCTACTGGAAAGAAGTCGATGCCAAAGCCCCGACCGAGCTGCGTGTCACGATGTTCTCGCTGGCGATTTGAGAGAATGTGGATTCGACTTTAGTCGAATGTGGTGGATGGGGAGGCTGCGACTGAAGTCGCAGCCACATTCCCGCATAGCGCCAACGCGCCATGACGGAACTGTCCGATTTCGGGCACAATCGGACTTGTTCCGTCGAGATGCCGCGTTACCACCTCATCATCACCGTCCTGCTTCTGTGCGGGAGCGGCGCGTCCACGCTTTCCGCGACGGAGGGATTCGCCTTCTTTGAATCGCAGGTGCGGCCCCTCCTCGTGAAGCATTGCTACGAATGCCATTCCGAGGAGGCCGACAAACAAAAGGGCGGGCTCTGGCTCGATCGCAAGGCGGGCTGGGAGACCGGCGGCGACGGCGGGCCCTCGATCGTTCCGGGGAATCCCGACGCGAGCCTGCTGATCCACTCGATCCGCTACGCCGACGAAAACCTGCAGATGCCGCCGAAGTCGAAGATGACGACGGAGGAGATCGCGGTCCTGGAACAATGGGTCGCGATGGGCGCGCCCGATCCGCGCGACGCCGCCATCGCCGCCGGCGTCCGCAAAGGTGAGATCGACTACGAGGCAGCGCGGCAGGAGTGGGCCTTCCGTCCTGTCGTGAAGGCGGCCGAGCCCGCGATCGCCGCGCGCGAATGGCGGCTCGATCCCGTGGATTCCTTCGTCCTCGCGAAGCTCGAGGAGAAACAACTGACACCCGCCCCCACCGCTGAGCCTGCCGCCCTCCTGCGCCGTCTCCACTACGATCTCACCGGCCTGCCGCCGACCGCGGAGGAGACGCAGGCTTTTGTCGCCGACCCCTCGCGTGAGGCGTTTGTCAGGATCATCGACGACCTGCTCGCCCGGCCTGCCTTCGGGGAGAAGTGGGGCAGACATTGGCTCGACGTGGCCCGCTACGCCGACTCGAACGGAGGTGACCGCAACTATACCTTCTACCAGGCCTGGCGGTATCGGAATCACGTCATCGACGCCTTCAACCGCGACCAGTCCTACCACGAATTCGTCCGCGAGCAGATCGCGGGCGATCTCATGCCCTCCGATGATCCCGCGACGACGCGCCGCCGGCTCATCGCCTCGACCTTCCTCGCCCTCGGGCCGAAGATGCTGACCGAGCGCGACAAGGAAAAGCTCTGGCTCGACACCGTCGATGAGCAGGTCGACACGATGGGGCGCGCTTTCCTCGGGCTCACCCTCGGCTGCGCGCGCTGTCACGATCACAAGTTCGATCCCGTCTCCCAGGAGGATTATTTCGCTCTCGCCGGGATTTTCCGCTCCACCGAAATCGTCACCGGCACGCGGAACGGCTGCGTCAACGTCGCGAGCTGGATCGAGCGTCCCTTGCCCGGCCCGGATGGCGTCGATCCCGAACTCGCGAAACAGGTCGAGCGTCTCGAACTGGCGATGCGCCTCGTCGTCGAGAAGAGTTACATGAAGAAAGCCGGCGGCAAGATGACCGCCGACAACCTGCCGCTCGCTGGAGTCATCTACGACGAGAGCGATGCCGAGGTCGTGGGCGTGTGGCCGTCCTCGAATCTTTCACCGAACCGATTCGGTGCCCACTACCTCCGCGACGACAAGGAAGGCAAGGGCGAAAAGCGCGTCATCTTCCGCGGCAGCCTGCCCGAGAGCGGCCGCTACGAAGTCCGTGTCGCCTACAGCGCAGGAGAAAACCGGGCGGAGAAGGTACCCGTGGTCGTGAGGAGCCGGGCCGGGAAAGAGACTGTCTTCCTCGATCAGACCAGGACGCCCTCCGTCGCGGGTCTTTTCGAACCGATCGGGCAATTCGATTTTGAAAAGGGTGCCGAATGCAGTGTCACGATCGAAACGACCGGCACCGAGGGGCGATATGTGCTTGTCGATGCGGTGCAGTTCATCGCCGTCGCCGATCTCGAGCGGGAAAAAGCCCAACTCAACGCCGCCACCGGCGGGGAAAGCGATCCGCTCTTCCGCATGAGCGAGGGCGATCTGAAGAAGACCCTCGACAAGCTCATCGCCGAGCTGAAGGACAAGGACGTCGTGATGGCGCCGCGCGATGCGAAGGAGCCGGCCGACATCCATCTCCGCATCCGTGGCGAGACCGGCCAGCTCGGTCCTGTTGTCGCGCGTGGATTTCCGAAACTGCTCTCCAACCAATCCTCGACGATCGCCCCTGGCACGAGCGGGCGTCGCGAACTTGCCGACTGGCTCACCGGCGAGGCGGGTGGACTGCTCGACCGCGTCTACGTCAACCGCGTCTGGGGACATCTCTTCGGTCGCGGTCTCGTCGAATCGGTCGACAACTTCGGTCGGCTTGGGTCCGGGGTGACCCATCCCGGGTTGCTCGATTGGCTCGCCGCGACTTTCCGCGAGGAAGGGGGCTCGACGAAACAACTCGTCCGCCGCCTCGTCCTGAGCCGCACCTACGGACTCGGAGCCGACCCTGACAAAACCCTCCTCGCCGCCGACCCGGAGAACGAACTCTTCGGTCGCCATGGGCGTCGCCGTCTCACCGCCGAGGAGATCCGCGACAGCGTCCTCTTTTTCTCCGGACGTCTCGACCGCACTCCCGGTGGGGCCACCGCGACCGCCATCGGCATCGATCTCGATGCGCCGCTTTCCTATGAGAAGGATCCCAAGCGCACCATTTATCTGCCCGTGGCGAGAAACAATCCCAGCGGCGAACTCGCGCTCTTCGATGGGGCCAACCCCGACCTCGTCACCGGTCAGCGCGACGCCACGACCGTGCCCACCCAGGCGCTGTATTTGTTGAACAGCGAGTTTTTGCTCAACGAGGCCAAAGGCGTCGCCAAGGCGGCGATGAAGCCCGGGGCCCTGCCGGGGACCGAAGTCGATCGCCTTTACCTGACCCTCTTGGGTCGCGCGCCAGACCCTGTTGAACGTGATCGGGCGCTGGGTTTGGTCGCGGATCTGAGCGGGGGAGGGGAGGAGTTGGATCGGGTCGAGGAAGCCGTGGGGCATTTGGCGCATTTGTTGATGGCTTCGACCGAATTTTTGTATTTGGAATAGTTTTTTCAGATCCGTGTTTATCCTGTCATCCGTGGTCAGAATCGATTCAGAAGGAGAGCCGAACGAAGACATGAAGGGTTGGACCACGGATGGGCACGGATTCACACGGATGGAAGAAATGGAAATGAAGACGCAGGACACCACGGATTCATTCGCGCCCATTCGCGGTTCTTCGCGCCCATTCGCGTTCCCAAATGAATTCAACGCAGATGGCCGCAGATTTCCGCGGATAAACGCAGATCAGAGCCATGCATCCGCGAAAATCGTCGGACATCCGCGCTCATCCGCGTTTTCAAAATGCTTCAACGCAAATGGCCGCGAATACCCGCAAATGGCCGCAAATCACGACCGATGAAACCGTTTTCCCAAGAATTTTCGCGCCGCGAAATCCTCAAGTCCGCCGCTTGTGGTTTCGGCTCCCTCGCCTTCAGCGGGCTCGCCGCCTCTGCCGCCTCTCCGACCTTCCACCACACGCCACGCGCCAAACGGGTCATCTTCCTCTTCATGCATGGCGGGCCTTCGCATGTCGATTCCTTCGACTACAAGCCCGAGCTCCAGAAACGCGATGGACAAAAGCTGCCCTTCGCCCCGGCCAAAAACCTCGACCCGGCCGCGACGGCGACCGCGAAGCTGATGGCCTCGCCGTGGAATTTCTCCCAACACGGCCAATCCGGTCTCTGGATCAGCGACCTGTTCCCCCACGTCGCGCGACACGCCGACGATCTCTGTGTGATCCGTTCGATGCAGAGCACGGGACAGTCGCACGGGCAGGCGGTCTGCATGTTGCACACCGGCACGGACAACTTCGTGCGTCCTTCGGTCGGCGCGTGGGTCAGTTACGGGCTGGGCTCGGACAACCGCGATCTCCCCGGCTTCGTCAGCATCAGCCCCTCGGCCTCGCACGGGGGACCGCGGAACTACGGCTCCGCTTTCCTCCCGGCCGCGCACCAGGGCACGACGATCGGGGCGAATGGCAAGCTCGATCCCAAGGCGAATTTCCGTTACCTGAAATCCGATGCTCCTGCGGCGGTGCAGGCGCGCAAGCTCGAGTTTCTCCAAGCGATGAACCACGAGCATCTCGCCCGCACCCAACACGCCCCGGTCGAGGGCATGATCGCTTCCATGGAGCTCGCCTATCGGATGCAGTCGGCCGCACCGCCGGTGATCGGGATCGACGACGAGCCTCAGCACATCCGCGACCTCTACGGCATCGGCGTCGACGAGACCGATCACTTTGGACGGCAATGCCTCCTCGCGCGTCGTTTCGCCGAAGCGGGCGTGCGTTATCTCCAGGTCTCAACTCCGAACGTGTGGGACCAGCATGGCGGCCTCGTCAAGGGGCACACGAAGAACGCCCTGGCCGTCGACAAGCCGATCGCGGGCCTGCTCACCGATTTGAAACAGCGCGGTCTCCTCGAGGACACCCTCGTCGTTTGGGGCGGCGAGTTCGGACGCACGCCGATCGCCCAGGGCGACGGACGTGATCACAATCCCCAGGGCTTCACGATGTGGCTGGCGGGCGGTGGCGTGAAAGGCGGCTACGCCCACGGCGAGACCGATGAATTCGGCTACTTCGCGGTGAAGGACAAGGTCCACATGCACGACCTGCACGCGACGATGTTGCATCTGTTGGGACTCGATCACCTGAAGCTGACCTACCGCTACGCGGGGCGGGACTTCCGTCTGACGGATGTCTATGGCGAGGTGGTGAAGGGGATTTTGGGGTGAGGGGATTGGAGTTGGCGCAGGGGGTGCAGGACAAAAAAGTCAGGCCAAGCCGTCCAGCCCGGCTGGGGAAACAACCGTCATCGGCGGAGGGAACGGGTATTGGCCCCGCAGGGAACGAGTATTGGCCCCGGAGGGGCCAAAGAAGGTAGCCGGTGGTAGAGCGCAGCGGAACCACCGGAACACCACCCCGGAAAAGAGAACCCCGCCCCGGAGGGGCGGAAGAAGCGGGCCCGCTCACGAGAGCCGCTTTTCTTCGAACTTCATCCCGCCGCGCATGACAAACTCCAGATCCTCTTCCTGAAAGGTTTGCGTCCGATGGTGACGTATGCTCGCGCTTCATGGTGAAAACCAGATGGTCATGCGCCGAGGATACTCCGGAGCCTTCTCGCGCCCCTCCCGGGCGCAACTGTTTCCTCGTGTGATAGACCGGTGGTTCCGCCGCGCTCCACCACCGGCTACCGTCTTTCGTCCCGCTGGGACGATTCAGCTTCAAAATTTGCAGTAGGTGGAACCTGGACATTTTTAACTCCCAAAGATTCATCGGGTTTCCGGCGTAGCCTGACAATTCTGTCCCGCACCCTGGCGCAGGGACTCGAAAACTTCAGGCTTTCTAGCCAAGGCAAAATCGGCTACACTTGATCTCATGGCAGTGCTGGACCATCCTCCGATCACCTCGTCACCGAATGTTTTGGGCGGCGTGCTGGTCTTTGCCGGAACCCGGGTTCCCGTGCAGTCGCTGCTCGATTACCGCAACGACGGCTTCTCGGTGGACGAGTTTTTGGAGTTCTTTCCTTCGGTGTCCCGTTGCGACGCGGAGCGGTTTCTTCAGATGCTCGAAGAGTCGCCGGAATGAAGATCGTGTTCGACGAGAACGTTCCGTGGCCCTTGCGGAAGTTTCTTCCGGCTCATGAAGTCACCAGCGTTCAGCGCGAAGGTTTCGGTGGCATGGAGAACGGTGCGCTGTTGGCGAGGATCGATGGGTGCTTCGATGTTTTCATCCTCTGCGACAAGAATTTGAGATATCAGCAAAACCTGTCCGGTCGGCGCATTGCGATCATCGAACTGCCGACCAACCGGTGGCCGATTCTGATGAAAATGGAGGAAGAGATCCTGAGCGCCGTAGCAAACTCGTTCACTGGTTCCTATCAGACCGTGGGAGAGCCGACCCCTGGCGGAAAAGCCAATGATCCGGCACCTTGAGCGCGATCAATCAACCGCTCAAGGCTGCACCGTCTGCGTCTTGGGCGGTTCGATGCTCATGATCCGGTCGTGGATCTTGAGGATCTCCTTGGACTTCTCGAAGAAGGAATCAACATCGGCCGCGGCGGTCTCGTTGGAGTCGACGATCTGCTGGAGTTGGGCGAGGTATTGGTTGATGTCGAGCGAGATGTCGGCCATCTGCTTCTGCGCCCGCGCATAAGCGGCCGAGACGCTGCTGCGGGCCTCGACGAGGGCATCGCGACGGCCCTGGTTTTCGAGGAAGGTGTCGCGCTCTTCCTTGAACTCCTTGTTCTTGAAAATCTTCTTCAGGGGCGAGGCGGTTTCCTTGGGATCGACCTGGTTGGCGGGCAGGCTGGAAAGCTGGCGGGAGAAATAGCGGTCGAGCTCGCGGAATTCATTCAGCGGTTTGCCGTATTGCTGGTGGAGGAAGGCGAGACCGTTGATCACACCGGTGAGTTTCGCGGCTTCCTCGCGGTCGATTTTTTGTCCGGATTTCAGGCGCGTCTCGATGTCGCCGATGTATTCGAGGGTGGAGCGGCTGTCATAGAGGATCTCGTTCATCTGCGCGTAGGTGCGCTGCAGTTGCTCGGCATGTTCCTTCTTCAGGGTCTCGACCTGGGTGGTCCATTCCTGCTGGAGCCGCTCGCTCTCGGCCTGCTTGTCGGCGAGGAGGGAGGAAAGCTCGGCGTTCTTGCCCTCGAGTTCGCTGACGACGGTCTGGAACGTCTTCACCTGGCGCTCGAGATCGAGCGACTTCGATTGTTCATCGCTCCAGAGTTTGCCGAGGAATCCCGCTCCGCCGGCCGCGGCGAGGAGGAGGATCGTGAGGAGGACGATGGCGATGGTCTTGCCTTTGCCGGGTTTGCTGCCATAACCGTAGGCGGCGAGCGTCTCGTCGGGATCGTAGTCGGTGCTCATGGGGAAAGATAAGTCTCTTTTGGTGGGAATGCGAGGATCGATGAGGTGGTCCTTTCGGGCCGGTGGCGACAGGGAAAATTCCCGTCTTTCCCATTTCCGTGGCCGGGATAGGATACGGGCGTACCGCGCCCCTCTTTCAATCTTTCCATGAACGGTCCCGCCCTCCGTAGCGCCTTCCTCGCGGCGATCCCGCCGGAGCAATCCTTCCACCTCCTCTTCAACCATCTCCCCGGCGTGCTCTTTTTCGCGAAGGACCGCGAAGGCCGGCTCCTCGCCGCGAACCGCGCCCTCCTCGA
>JALRFZ010000363.1 GCA_023253615.1 Verrucomicrobiales bacterium
CCCCTCGTGCACCCAGGTCTTGTGACGGCGAAAGGGCGTGTTCGCGCAGCTCGACCAGCCCGGCCCCAGGCAGAGGTAGGTGCCGGGGCCGCCCGCCGGCAGCTTCGGGTCGTGTCCCGTCCCCCGGACCATGATCTCGGCCGAGGCCCCGTTGTCACTGGCGAAGAGGATGAGCGGGTCGTCGACCGCGGCCATCGCCTCGAGTTCCGCCAACTGTTCGCGCGCTCCGGCGAGCTCGGCTTCGCGCAACGCCGCGATCTCCTCGAGCCGGGCGATTTCGGCCCGGTGATCGTCCAGCGCGGTCCCGGCGTCGGCGAGCCGGGCCTCGAGCGCGGCAGCGGTCTCCGCCAGGCGCGTCTCCAGACCGGCGGTCGTCTCGGCGAGGCGGACCTCCAGCGACTTCTTCTCTTCTTCGCTCGCCACAAGGGCGGCGGCATGGAGCGAGGCCATCCCGGCGAGAGACGCCTCCGTTGACGCTTGCGCCTCGCTTTGGAGAAGATGGGGGCGCTGGAACCTCGCTTTCGCCTCGCGGCCACGCTGGGCAAGCAGGGCGGCCATCTGCGCGATCTCCGCCGATACCGGCGGTTCCACCGGGGCAGGCACGGCGATCAATTTCGCTTCGAGCGATTCGACCAGAGCGACCTGCTTTTCGTAATCGGCGCGGACGCGGTGGAGTTCATCGTGGGTATCGATCAGATCCTGCTCGAGATCGCGGATGCGTCCGGCGAGATCTTCTTCGGCGGGGGCCTTGGCGACCTTGGGGTCGAGCACGGCGAAGGGCAGCACGGGCATTTCACCTTGCTCCGACTGTTCCCGGAGACGGGCTACCTCCGCTCTTTCGGCGGCGAGAGCCGCCTCAAGTTCACGCACCTTGGCACGCGCCGCGATATCCTCGGCGGAGACCATCGGAATATCGGGCAGGGTGGCACCGCCGGCCTTGAGCTGTTCGCCGAGCCGGGCGATGACGAGATCTTTCTCGCCGATGACGGTCTCAAACGCATCGCGGTCGGATTGCCAGCGGACCCGGAGTTTTTTGAAAAGATCCTGCTGGGAGGCACCGAGAGCGCTCCACTGGCTGGCGAGGTTCATGTTTTCCTCGATGGCGTTGGTGAGACGCTGTTGAAAGCGCCCCCAGATGAACTTCGCGAGGAGCAGGCCGATCCCGAAGAACAGGATCGCCACCCCCCCTACGGGAAGGAGGCTCTTGAGGAGGAAAAAGGAGAAATCGTGCATCGTGTGGAAAGGGGAAGGTCGGGTCAAAGAGACCGTGGGTCAACGTTCGCCCCCGACAAGTTCGGACTTGAGGCGGGAGATTTCGTCACTGGTCTTTTCGTAGTCCGAGAAGGCGGTGCGGTTCCGCTCCTCGACCTGCTGGGTGAACTTACGGGCATTCCGCCAAATAATCCAGCCGCTGACGAGCCCGAAGAAGACAAAGAACGCGCCGCCGAGGGCGAAGGTAAGCCCCCAGTCGATCAGGTAGGTTTCCGCGGAAGGCGTGAGGAAGGAGTTCATGGAGATCAAAGAGGGTGGAGTCAGGGATTCGACCCTGTCGGGTTCGCAGGCTTCAGGGAGACTTCGACGCGGCGTGATTTCCAAGCCTCGGAGCGGGGGCGCCGCGAAACATCCTCCTCGACCGCCCCCAGGGAAAGCGAGTCCTCCGCGAGGCCGAGACGGACGAGTTCGGCACGGACGTTGCCGGCGCGGCGGAGACTGAGCTCTTCATTGCTCGCGGAATTGCCCACATTGTCGGAAAAACCGGTGACCACCAGGTCGGCACCCGCCCCGGCCGCCTTGATCGCCTCGACGATGGAGGCGATCTTCGTCCGCTCTTCCTCCTTCACGATGTCGCTTGCCTTGTCGAAGTAGACGGCGAAGGGCTTGAGGGCCTCGGCCAAGCGGGTGCGATCCTCGGGCAACAGCGACGGCTTGGGAAAAGGCTGGTCGGCGTGAAGGAGACGGTTTTGCACCCGCACGGTCGCCGGGACGGTGTTCACGGCGATGTTCTGGACGATCTGCCGGTCCGGCAGCGCGATGGTCCGGCCCTCGAGATCGAGCACCCCGTCGCGCAGAGTGAATGTTGCCTGGGTAACGCGGGCGAGCGCCTCGGCGAAAAACTCCGGAAGCCGGGAGACCCAACCGGCCTCCCCCGCCCCGGACTCCAGGGAATTCTTCACGCTCACGTCGGGAAGGCGGGCAACGACCGCTTTCTGGATTTCACCACCCACCGCCGGATCCGGAACCCGCCCCGTCAGGATGAGCAAACCGCCTTCGTAGACGGCGGAGAGCTCGAGGGCACCCGTGGCGGAGGCGGCGGTGGCATCGGCGATCTCCAGGAGCAATTCGAAGGGTGGCCGGGCCGCCCGGAACGGCTCGAGTTGATCGACCACGGCCTGCCGGGAGGCCGCATCTCCGGCCGTCCCGCTCACCCGGATCTGATTGACATTGAATTCCGCGGTCATTTCGCCGCCGAGAGACGCGAGGAGCACGGGCAGGATCGTCGGCAAGCGCCCCTGCCAGGCCGCCGCGGCGCAATTCGGATCCCCCGTGATCCGGTCGACGACCGCCGCACCCGGTGCGGCCTCGCGGAGCGCCGCCAGCAGGTCGGTCCGGTCTCCCGCCGCCGGATAGACGCCGGACAAGGTGATCCCGAAGCGATTGCGCGTCACGCGCAACTCGGAAACCCGCAGAAACGTGTCCGGCATCTTCACCTGCACCCGGTCTTCGATCCGGGAGGCCCCGAGTTGCGCGGCGAGATCGGCGATACCCGCCTTGAGCCCGTCGTTGGGCAATGTGCCTGAAAGGGTCAGGACTCCCTCGGACAACGCCACTTCGGCGGCGCCGGGATGGCCGAAAAGCGCGGTGACGAGCGAGGCGAATTCGGCCATCTTCGGAAAAGGCAGATACATCGGATCGAGGGTCACGGCATTGTCGACCCCGGCGATCCCCGCGAGGGAGTGGATCCGCGATCCCAGGAGGGCGCGCGCGGCCTCATCCTCGTCGGACAGCACTCCCTCGATCCTCGCCTTGCTACCCCCCTCTTCCCGCACGACCCGCAGCTTCGGAGCGAGCGTGGGCCGGATCTCGATTCCGCCGGTCGCGGGCTCCGGCCAATAGGCGGTCGGCACCTTCTCCCCCAGCACGGCAAAGACCTTGGCCACTTCACCGGGATGATCCACATATCCGGTGAGCTTGCCATTGAGGTGGTCGAACTCTACCTCCACACCGGTGTAGCCCGCCTCTGCGAGCGCGGCCACGGCCTGCGATCGGAGCTCCTCCTCGACGTTCCCCCGCAGCCCGACCTTCGCGAGAAGGGCCGCCCCCGCGACAGCGAGGAAAAACAGGACCACGATAACGAGAAACCTCATGCGAAGGGTAAAATCAGGGCTTGACCTTATTCAAATTTTACAAACTTTTCAACCAGCAACTCGCTGCCGTGAAATTTTCTTAAATTTAGAAAAATTTCAACGCCGATTATTTTTACTTTTAAATTTTAATAATTCCACGAGCTTTCCCGTAATTCTACCGGACGCCTTAGCCGGGCCGGATTCACTCGGGGGCGGTAAGGGCCGCGATCGCCCCGGCCGCATCGCGGATCGCGATCGCACGCTGACCGTGACGGACGAGTTGGATCCCCCGCGATGCATCCTGGGCGGGGCTGTTTGCGGCCTTGGCCAAGAGCCCTTTCAGCGATTCCGGATTCTTCGAACTGGCCTTCTTCTCGAGGTGCCTGAGGATCGTGCCGTCTCCGAGGTAGAGGCGATGCTCCGTCACCGAGTCGACCGTTTCACTCTCTCCGTTGGGAAGGGTCTCCCCGGTGAAGCCCCAGGATCCGTCAGAGGCATAGACGAAAAACAGCGAGCCCCGGTCGTAGTAGTGATACTCATCACTCGCACCGTGATCGCCGAACCCGTAGGCGAGATGGATTTTCACCAGTTCGTCCCCGCGGTAGTGGAGGGTGCAGGTGCCCGAGAGCGGCTCATCCTGCGACTCGAACTCGATCTTTTTGGTCCGGAGTTTGGCCCCTTCGATCTCGTTGTAGAGAGCGCGAATGGCGGAGATCTTGGCCTCGACGGGATCGGCGGCGACGGTGGAGGCCAAGAGCAGCGGAAAAAGGGAAAGGAACAGGGCGCGGCGGGGAATCGGAGACGGGCTCATGGACTCCGATTCAAACGCAGGCGTCCTGCCATCGCAAGGAGCAAAGAGGC
>JALRFZ010000392.1 GCA_023253615.1 Verrucomicrobiales bacterium
AGCATGCCGCGGCAACGGCAACAGGGGTGCTACGCAGTGCGTGCGTGCATGGGGGCTGGGTAGGACGCGCTAGCTACTCGGCAGCGGCCTCGGTCTCAGCCTCACCACCACCACCCTCCTCCCCGTCTGACTCATCCCCCTCCCCCCGTTGCGCTTCGCGCCACAGTGCGTAGTCATACCGCTTGATGCCCTTTGTGGCAGCGTTGATAACCGTGCCGCCCCGCAGCCCTAGCTCCCTTGCCAGTACAGTGTAGGGTTTGCTGCCAAGTTCCTTGAGGCGGCACGGCTGCTTGTTGATGAGGTATTCGCTCTTGCCATCGCGGAAGACGCGCCGGCCCAGCGAGACCTCGTCGTATTCCGTGGCGAGGATGCCGGAACAGCCCGAGAGCGTCAGGGTGACCTCCGCCATCCCGAGGGGCGAGCGTTTGTCGGTGCCGTTGAAAATGACATCGGACATCTCGCCGCCACGGAGGGCCTTGGCCGAGGTCTCGCCGAGGACCCAGCGCATCGAATCAACGATGTTCGACTTGCCGCAGCCGTTCGGACCCACGATCCCGGTGACGCCCTCGTGGAATTCGAGTTTGGTCTTGTCGGCGAAGGATTTGAATCCGTGGATCTCAAGCGATTTGAGGCGCATGGCGGCAGGGGAAAGGGAAGGAGTCTACTCGCAAAAACGAGAAATTCATTCTCACAAATGATAAACCATCCCTTATATTGGGGCCTTCCAAGCGACTGTCGAGGGGAAATTTGTGAAATCGACGATAGGTGGAGGGTTCCAGTCGGATTTTTTTAAATGCAAGGCTCAAAAATGAAAAAATCCGCAAATTTTAATTGCGGGAAAGGGTTGCAGTGTTAGGTTTCCGCGTCCGGTGACCCTCAGGGGTTTACCCGACTTCCTATCCTCTCAGGAGGATGAAGGATCCGGAGCAGTCCGGGAAACAGCTTTTTGTGCGGAACGGGGCGGCCCGGCGCAGGGAACGAAAGTTCTGGTGCCGGGCCGTTTTGCGTCCTGTCGGAGATGTCCCACCACCGGGTGCGGACCGGAGATCGGCGGGTGACAAAGAAAGCGGCGCGTTCCTCACGGAAGCGCGCCGCTAAATCCCTCAAAACAAATCCGCAAGCCTGGCATTCGCGGGGCATGCCCCGATGGCTCTGGAGGCATCATAGGGGCCATCGATCCGACGGTCAATATAAAAACCATAATTTCCGATTTTTTGCGTAAGAACTTAAATCCGTCGGAAGGGGAGCTTGAAAATCCTTCGGAATTCTTCCGAAATGGTTGCATAATCCCGCTGGGGCGGGCGTCGAACGGGAAACCCCCAACACCCACTCCATCCCTCCCTAGTCCCATGAACAACGAGATCGCCCTCCTTTCCCAGTTCCTCGAAAGTCTCGGCCCGGAAGTGTCCGGTCATTCGGCTTCGCCGCTCACGCCCGACCAGGTCGCGCAGATCCGGGAATTCGCCTCAGGCAAGCTGGGGCCCGCCGAGCGCCAGGCCTTGTTGCCGAGCATCCTCGAAAATGAAACCGCGCTGCGCACCCTGGTGAAGGCGCTGCAAGGCCAGGCCTGAGATGTCCGTGGTCCAAACCCAGCTCCTGCGTCTCTCCGGTCTCGGCGATTCCGCGCCCGAGATCGAGAGGCAGTTGGAAAGCTGGATCGAGTCGTGCCCGCCCGCGCAGCTCGTCTCCCTCATCGATCCGGTCGCCCTTTCCCTGCTGAACGACGCTTTTGCGAATGCGGGCGGATGCGAGGGCACCGTCTGGCTGATCGACCGTGCGGCCGGTGAACTGGTCGCCTGCTACAACTCCGGGGAAGAGGCCGGACGACTCGTCGGTTTCCGCCAGCCGGTCGGGCAGGGGATCATCTCGATGGTTTTCGCCCAACAGCAGCCCTACTGTGAAAATCACATCGAGGCGAGCACCGGCCACGACGACACGCTCGACCGGAAGATTGCCAAGCACACCACCGCGATGATCGCGGTGCCGTTTTATTTCGCGTTCGGTCTCCGGGGGGTCATCTCCTGTGTGCAGCTGGCCGAGGCTCCCCGCTCGCGCGAAGGTTTCCGCTCGGCGGATGTCGAGACGCTCGCCCGCGCCGCGAATCTCGTCGAGCGTCTCCTCAATGGCTCGCTCCTCACTTCACTCCTCGGTCTGGGCGATGGGGCCTGAGCCGTCCAACTCCTGGCCGGACCTCGGCCGCGCCCGTGCCGCCCATGCCGGCGGGGATGGTGGCGGGGTGAAGGTGGCCATCATCGACTCCGGGATCGAGGTCGGCCATCCCGCCCTCGCCGGTCTCACCCTCGCCGATGACGTCACCGTCTCGTGCGATGGGGTGAATCTCCGCATCGAAGAGGGGGCCGGGGGCGACGTCTACGGCCACGGCACCGCCATCGCATCGTTGCTGCGCCGGGCCGCCCCGGGCGTCACCCTCGGGAGCTTCCGCGCGCTCGACAGCAGCAACCACGCCCGGAGTTTCGTGATCGCGGAATGCGTGAACCAGGCCATCAACCGGGGCTACGAGGTGATCAATTGCAGTTTCGGCTGCCGTGGATTGCCGCGGTATGTGATGGATTACAAGGAATGGGTCGACCGCGCCTACCTCGAGGGTGTGCAGATCGTCGCCGCGTGCAGCAATCTCGATGCCGGGATCCGCGAGTGGCCGGCTTACTTTCCCAGCGTCATCAGCGTGCGCGGGATCGATTGCCCGGAGGACGCTCTCTACCACAGCCCCCGGCGCCTCGTTTCGTTCCTCGCCAAGGGGGAGCGCGTCGAGGTCCCGTGGCTCCATGGTGCCACCAAAATCGAGACGGGCAGCAGCTATGCGGCCCCCCTCGTCTCGGCCGGGATCGCCCGCCTCGTATCCGCGCTGCCGGGGCTCAATCGGGCGGCGATCAAGCCTCTCCTCACCGAGTTGGCGATGCCTTGGACTGAATAAGTCTGATCGCCACAATTTCACGAGCTCGCCAGAATTTTGCTGGACGACTCTCAGATTTGTCCTATAATTTTTGTAATATTAACAATCTGTAAATCTTGAATACACGTCTTCCAGGCAATCTGGGTGAGATTTTCCCCCTTCGCTTCCGTCTTCGGGAGGAGCTGCGATTCTTCCGCGCGGGGGATCTCGTGATTGCCGAGAAGCTGAAGTCCGGCCAACGCTATTCGCTGAAACCCTGGCAGCATCAGATGCTGATGTGCTTCGACGGCAAGACCACGTTTGAGGCAGCCGCGAAACGGGCGTATGAGGCGCGGCCGGGCGCGTTCACCGCCAACGGATTGCTCAATTTCTACAACTGGCTTTACCAGGAGAATCTCGTCCTTTGCGAATGCGAGTCGATCTTCGAGCTGGTGCTGGGTGATCCCGGGCTCGACACCGCTGATCCGGACGAGGACGGCAAGGAAGATGGCTCCCGGGATTTCATTTCCCGTCTGCTCGAAGATTCACGGGTGCGCCGTGGTCTAACCGTGACCGTGGCCTTGGTCTTTTCGCTTTCGGTGATCCGACTCGTCTACCTCGCCGCGCCGGTCTTCGAGCCGCCGGTGGACCGGCTCTATGCCGAGATCGGCGGGTTTTTCGAAGAGCAAGCGCCAACAGGCACCATCGCCGAATCGCAGCGGGCTGCGGCCGATACCACCGTCGAGACCGTGGAGCTCGCGGCGCGGGCGATCGAGGTCTCCCCGCCTTCCCCCGACCCGGCCCCTCCGGCCTCCGCGGAAGTATCGACCACTCCCGCGCCCGCGAAGGATCCTCGGCCGCTCTCCCGTATCGAGGAGCTCCGCGTCCAGCTCGAGGAGTGCCGCATCCGGCGCGACGAATTCTACCTGCAGAACGACGAGGAAGGTTATCGCCGCGAGGTGCATCGCACGACGAATCTCGCCCGCGAGATCGGCGATATCGAGAAAGGGCGCTGATCCCCGCGCCCGCTCACCCGCGCCCGAAGGCCGAGGTCAGGGATTCCTTTTCCAAACTCGCCCGCACCGCGGCGATGGGCAGCTCGCGACGCTGGCGCTCGCGGAAAAGGCTGACGGTCTCATGACCCGCCGCCTTCAGCGTGTCGAGCGCTTCGACAAAGCCGTCGCCGACCCGTGTCGGGGTATGCGAGTCCGATCCGATCACCACCGGGATCCCGCGCTCGGCCATGAGGGCGAGCATGTCGTGCCCCGGATTCATCTCGGGGAAGGATTTGTTGAGGCCGGAGGTGTTGATCTCCATCGCCACCCCGGTCGCGGCGATGCGGTCGAGCGCCTTCTCGATGTGGGGACGGATCCGCGCGTAATCCCAATCGACCGGGCTCGCGTTTTTCACGAGGTCGGGGTGGGCGAGACAATCGAAGAGGCCGCACTCCGCCGATTCGGCGAGATGCTCGAAGTATTGCTTCTGGAAGGCGAAGGGATCGCCACGCCAGAAGGCATCCATGTACTCCGCGATGTGCCAGTGCGCTGAACCGAGGATGTCGTGGAAGGGCGCGCGGGCCTGGAGTTCGCGCAGCCAGGGCTCCATCCCGGGAAAGAAATCGCTCTCGAGTCCTAACAAAACCTCAAAACCCTCCGGCGCCGCGTCGGCCGCCTCGGTGACGAGGGCGACGTATTCGTTGAACTGCTCCGGCGCCATCCGCACCCGTGCGGAGAAGCCATGGGGCATCGGGCTGTGGCAGGTCATGATGATGCCCGCGAGTCCTTCGGCCACACCGTGCTCCATGTAGAGGACGGGATGCCCCTCCGCGTGCTTGCAGAGGGGCGTGTGCATGTGGCTGTCGAAGAAGATCGGATCGGACATGGAGAGGAGGCCCCAAGGTGCCCCATCCCGGGGGCGGGACCAAACCGATTTTTCCTCAATTTTCGCCGGTGGCCTCGCGCATGGCCCGGCAATTGTCGCGGAGATGGGCGGGATTGATCGTGCCGACGATCGCCGCGGTCGTCGCGGGATGGGCGAAGGCGAAGCGCAGGGCGGTCTCCACGGGATTCTCCGGCGCGGCTCCGCCGCCGAACCAGCCGCTGCCGAGCGCCTTTTTCAAAAAGACGGAGGTGCCCGCCTCCGCCGCGGCATCGAGCACCGCCTCTTCGTCGCGATACCAGGGATTGTAGGTGACCATCACCGCGTCGAGCCCGAGTTCGACGGCGCGCAGGCCCCCCGCGACCGTCTTCGTCGAGATGCCGGCGGCGCGGATCTTGCCGGCTTCCTTGGCGGCGGCGAGAGCCTCCAGCGCGCCCGAATGATCGAGCACGTCGAGATCG
>JALRFZ010000532.1 GCA_023253615.1 Verrucomicrobiales bacterium
ACACCGGCGGCTCGATCCGTCAACCGGCCTCGCATTGCGGCATCGTCGGACTGAAGCGCACCTACGGACGAGTTTCGCGTTACGGCCTCGTCGCCTTCGCCTCCTCCCTCGACCAGTGCGGTCCCATGACCAAAACCGTGGCCGACGCCGCCGCGATGCTCGAGGTCATGGCGGGAGCCTGCGACCGCGATTCCACTTGCCTCGACGCCCCGGTGCCCCGCTACACCGAGGAAATCGGCAAGGAGATCAAGGGGCTCCGCATCGGGCTGCCCGCCGAGTATTTCGCCACCGGACTCGATCCCGCCGTGCGCGAGCGGGTCGAAGGCGCCGTGAAGACCCTCGAGTCGCTCGGAGCCGGGATCGTGCCCGTTTCCCTGCCCAATACCGGACACGCCGTCGCCACCTACTACATCATCGCCACGGCCGAGGCTTCCTCGAACCTCGCCCGCTTCGACGGCGTCCGCTACGGGCACCGCGCCCAGGCCGACGATCTCATCGGCATGTATGGGAAAACCCGCGACGAAGGCTTCGGCGAGGAAGTGAAACGGCGCATCCTTCTCGGCACCTACGTGCTCAGCTCGGGCTACTACGACGCCTATTACCTCCGCGCCCAGAAGGTGCGCACCCTGATCCGCCGCGATTTCGAGGAGGCCTTCGCCCAGGTCGATCTCATCGCCTCGCCCGTGTCGCCCGTGCCGCCCTTCAAACTCGGCGAAAAACACAGCGATCCCCTCGCGATGTACCTCGCCGACATCTACACCATCTCCGCGAACCTCGCCGGGATCTGCGGCCTTTCCGTCCCCTGTGGCACCGTGTCGGTTGAAGGCAAGGAACTGCCCGTGGGTCTGCAACTCCTCGGCAAGCCCTTCGGCGAGGCCGAACTGATCCGCGCGGCGCACGCCTACGAAGTGGCGCGCGGGTGATCCGCGAGGAACCCGACCAGCCTCACTTTCGCCCTCGGCATCGCGCCCTCGTCGCGCTCACCGGCTGGTTCATCGATTGGGGTGCGGGCAAACCCGGCGGATGGAGTCCGCGGAAACGGCGCATCGCCCGCGTCATCTCCGTGCTCGCGACGATCGCAGTGGGAGGTTTCGTTCACCAGACCGATGTGAAGCTTCGCGGGACGACCCTTTTTGAAGTGGCCGGCCCGTGGGAGGAGAACGGAGCCCGGATCTGGACCTTCGAGATCGAGCATCCCGGTGTCGAACACACCCTCATGATCTACCCCTTCACCCGGGGCTTCGACAGCGCCGAGCGCCCGGTCACCTTGCGGACCCGGTTGGGAGAGAAAGGCGGCGCGGTCCTCATCGACCGGACCTTCACCCATGTGACGACCCGTCGCTCGGGCAAGAATTCCTCCGCCCTCACCTGGGTGGATGTGACCTATTCCTTCACCCCGCCCCGGTCCGGGACCCATGAGTTGATCGTCGGATCGGTCGACGGTGTCCTACCCGTGAATCTCCACCTCCGCATCGCCGATCCGGAGAAACGGGATGGGAAGCGGGCGCCGGGGTATTGAACGGATCTGCGGCGGGAAAAATGATTGCCGCCCGAATCCGAATGCGGGAGAAATGGGCCCATGAATCGCCGCCTCATTCTCGCCGCCCTCGCTTCGCTCGCGTTTCCCCTCCACGCCGAAACGCCGTCGGCCAAAGCGTTGCTCTCCCCCTTCGTCGAACGCGGTGAACTGGCGGGAGCGGTCGCGCTCGTTACGGATGCGGAGGGGACTCTCTCCGTCGATTGTGTCGGCTGGGCCGATATCGAGGCAAAGCGCCCCATGACGCCTGACACGCTCTTCTGGATCGCTTCGGAATCGAAACCGATGACGGCGGTCGCGGTGATGATGCTCGTCGATGAAGGGAAGATCACCCTCGATGACCCGGTCGAGAAATACCTCCCCGAGTTCCGCGCCCAGATGCTCGTGGCGGAGAAGACCGAGACGCAGACCGTCCTCAAAAAGCCAGCGCGCCCCATCACGATCCGCGATTGCCTCTCCCACATGAGCGGGCTGCCTTTCAAATCCGCCGCGGAGGAGCCTGTCCTCGACGGTCTCCCACTCGCCGCCGCGGTAAGGACCTACGCGATGACCCCGCTCCAGACGGAGCCAGGCACCGCCTATCAATACTCCAACGCCGGTATCAACACGGCCGCCCGCGTCCTCGAGGTCGTTTCGGGAATGCCCTACGAGCGCTTCATGCAG
The DNA here is from genome assembly GCA_023253615.1 of Verrucomicrobiales bacterium. Lineage (GTDB taxonomy): Bacteria > Verrucomicrobiota > Verrucomicrobiia > Verrucomicrobiales > DEV007 > Arctic95D-9. Next base: position 2,201 of record JALRFZ010000532.1, read on the forward strand.
GAGCGACTTTTCGACCCTCTCGGGATAAAGGACACCACCTTCTGGCCGGACGAAGCGCAGGTGGCACGGCTCGCCAAATCCTACCGTCCTGACGAAGACAAAACCAAACTCGAGGCCTTCGAGATCACCCAGCTCCGTTACCCGCTATCGGACCGCATCCACCGCTTCCCGATGCCGGCGGGTGGACTTTTTTCGACGGCGGAGGATACCGCACGCTTCGCCCGGATGCTCCTGAACCGGGGAGCATACGAGGGCCGCCGCTACCTTTCGGAATCCGCTGTCGGCGAGATCACCAAGCGACAAACCCCGGATTCGGTGAGCAACGCCTATGGCCTCGGTTTCGCCCTGGGGCCGGATTGGTTTGGCCACGGTGGTGCCCACGCCACCAACCTGGAGATCCACCCAGGGAAATCTCGAGCCATCATTTGGATGGTCCAGCACGCCGGATTCCCCGGCGACGGCAAAGAGGCTCAGGGAGTTTTCAAACAGTCGTTTCTGAAGTGAGGGATGGGGTGGAGGCTGCTCCCATGGACCATCCCTGGCACTTCTTTCTCTAATCGGCCCATCTTGCGCCGCTGGCGTTCGCGGGCGACCCACTGTGTCGCAGGACCGGCCTCGTCCACGCTTCTCTTCAGCAACGACACGACCCACATCACCTCGTGCGAAAGCCCTTGGTGGAGTCCAAAGGATGGATTCACACACAAATACCCTCGCGCCTCGATTCGCGAGGTTGCGGGGGTCGATTCCCATCTCCTTCGGCCCGGGCTCGACTGGATTCCCTGGTCGAGTTCGGAACTCGATTCACCACTGGGACACTATGAAGAGTTTCTCGGTTCCTTCGACATCACGCCGCCACTCTCGCGCGTTACCTGCTCGAGGGAGTCGCCAGCCGGACGCCCCGGGTTTATCCAACTTCGGTGTGCAATATGCTCGTTCTTCCACCCGGCGGAAGCCGGTTTCATAAAGAGAAATGGCTCCTGCGAAAAAAGTGCAAACTTCTACTTGCGGAATATAGATTGAGAAATTAAATAACGGGGCGTTCAGGCTGGATTTGCTCCATTCCTGGACTTTTCGAGTACGCAACTCAAGCGGAGTTCCCTCCGCTTCCGCCCACCGCCACCGCCGGAGGCTGCTTCCCATTTGTGAACCGAAAGCCCGCCTCACCGGATCGACCGGATGGCGGCCGCGCCCCGCGACAGCCGGGCGACGCCTGAACCGCTCTCCGCAAGAGGAGAAGCGCCCCTACAACTGCGGTCGATCCAAGCCGAGGAAGACCCCAGCCGAAAGACGTTCGATCCCGGTTCCCGGATGGAAGATCCCTCCCGCCGCCCGGCGACCGAACCGACCTGAAGGCCGACGACCCTGAACCAGGGAGGAGGCGACCCCGCCGCCGGGGACCGCGGAAACGCGGGACCGGCCAGGCTGCCAACGACAAAAGAAATTCAACCAACGAACTTGCCCATGAAACCACTACGACATCGCCTCTTCGGGGCCGCCACGCTCTTGAGCGTGCTCATTGCAGCCTCGGCTGGTCCCGCTCATGCCGCCCCGCCTCCAGCCCCCGCCCAAGGAGACGTGTTCCTGGGGGTGCGGGCCACCGCCGAACCAGGTTCCGGCGAATCCCTGCTGGTTAACGTCACCACATTGGCCGCTCTGGAGGGAGTGGCCCCGGAAGGAACCCTCAACCCATCCTTGGGAACGCTGGGCGCCGCTTTGGAGTCAAAGTACGGGGCAAACTGGCATACCCGCGAGGACCTCCGCTGGGCCCTCTTCGCGAGCAATAACGGGACCAATCCCACCGTCGCGGCTTCCCGGGCTCAGGTGCCATTCGGAACTCCGGCGGCGGTGTTTCCGGCCCTGGGACTCCAGGCCCGGGGTTCGGTGGCCACGCAGATTGGCTCGGTGACCTTCAACTACTCCCAGCAGGAATCGATCGCTGGGGTTCCGACGGGCGTCTTCCAAGTCAACGAGGCGGTCAGCGCCAGTTATAGCTACCAGGTATCCGGCGGCACCACCGCTTTCGGAACCCTCAGCCAATGGACCTCGATCGAGGCTTCCTTCGCTGGCGGCGCGGCAAACCAGGCTCTGGATTTCTTCCGGTTCACGGGGGGGCCAACTGACGGGAACCAAGCTCGCCGCCTCGGGACCTTCACCATTAATTCCTCCGGAGTGCTGACCTTCACGGCAGCCCCGGCGGTGAACGAGGTCCGCGTGTCCCAGATCACCAAGTCGATCTCCGAAGCCGCTGGAACGGTCCAGATCGACTTCACACGCTCGGGACCGAACAATACCGCCGCAGCAACCGTGACCTATGCCATCGCCGACGTTTCGGCGGTCGCCGGCACCGACTACACCGCTCCCGCCGGACCTTTCGAGGTTAACTTCCCCGAGAACGTCGCCACGTCGTCCCTGGTCATTCCGGTCCTCAGCCGCACCGGCTTCAATGGCAACCGCGTCTTCAACGTCAGCCTCGTCAGTGCCACCGGGGGTTACGGCGTGATCGCGCCGCCCACCACGGCGGTGACCATCACGGATACCTCCCCCGACCCCGGCGCGATCCGATTCACGTCGGACAACTTCGGCGGAACCTCGGGATATCCCTTTGTCGCCGTGACCTTGCAGCGGGTCTCCGGCACGGCGGGCGCGATCACCGTGGACGTGACCGCCACGGGCGGGACGCTCTCCAACGGCACCGACTTCACCTACGCCACGCCGACCACGGTGACCTTCGCCAACGGCGCGACGACGGCGACCACCCAGATTCCCATCTCCACCAACAATCCCGGCACCATCGTGCTGAGCTTGAGCAATCCGACGAATTTCTCCCGCTTGGGGAGCATCACCTCGACCACGGTCTCCGTCATCGGAACCAGCGAAACCACCGTGACCTTCAACCTCGGTGTCGGCACGGTATCGAACCGGGCCATCCTCGGCGGCGAAAGCCAGCTCTTCAGGTTCAACCTCGCCGAGGGCCGCTCCGTGGTCTTCTCGGGCACCGGGGCGACCGGCCAGATCCAGTGGGAATTGCGCGACGGCAGCAATGCCCTCGTTGATTCGGGCACGGGCAACCTGAGCTTCTTGGGTGCACTTGCCTCCGGGGACTACAGTCTCAGGATCACGAACGGCGGTTCGCCGACCGAGACCTTCTCGCTGAATCTCGACGCCTCGAACGTGGCAGAGCCGAAGCCGGATGTCTCCGTGGGCACCTCGGCGACGGCTCCGAATGGAGTGGATGTCTACTCGCCCGCCGCCCAGTCGGTCGCGATCACCTCGAGCAAAGCCAATGCCGTCTCGGGATTCTTCGCGGTCGATAACGACGGTGCGCTCGACGACACCTTCAAGGTGCAGGCTTCGGCCGGGAATCCGAACTTTGCGGTCTCCTACTTCCAAGGTGCCATCAACGTGACCGCCCAGGTCATCGCCGGCACCTTCACCACGGCCTCGCTTGCCGATGGAGATGCCGCCGTGAGCTTCCGTGCCGCGGTCACCCCGAACAAAAAGACCCTGATCAAGAAGAAGAAGGGCAAAAAACCGAAAACCGTGAAGGCGACGTACAGGTCGATCGTCAAGGCAACGGCTTCCTCGAACGCCTCCCTCACCGACACTGCCACGATCGTGGTGAAAACCCAATGATGCTTGCGATTTGACCAACGGGAAGCGGTTTCCGCCCTCTCCCAACCTACCTGAGAATCAGGAGCGCCAAGGAACCGCACCGACAAGACCATCAAGAACCCATTCCAAAAAGAAAGACAACGATCCAAATGAAAACGAAACTGAAACTGCTACTCGCCAGCCTTGTGCTGGCGGCAACGGCCCAGATCGCCACAGCCCAGACAACGATCTACATCGTCGCCTCAAACGGCGACCGTACCGCCACCCAGACGGCCATCTCCAAACTGCTCGCTCCCGGGTGGGTCTATCAGGGGATCTCCGGAGCCGGAAACACCTCTTCCTCAGGTAACCTCTCCATCGCCACGGACTCCAATTTCGGGGCTTGGAACGGCACCTACCAGGGTAATCCCGTCATCATCAAGACGTCTTTCTCGGGAGCGTTGGCGGGCATCAAGGCCGTGGCCGGGAAGGATGACGGGGTGACCGCGCGGTTCGTGGCCACCAACGGGACAGGGACGGGAACCGTGCCGAATCCTCTCACCACCTCCAATCCGGCGGACTACGAGGAGGTGGCGGCCGACTTCGGATTCTCCACGAACTTCCAAGCGACGTCTCCTTTCAACCCGCCCAGCTTCCAAGGTGTGAGCTACGCACCGGTCATTGAGGAAAATGTGGGAATATCGCCCCTTGGCTTCTACGCTAGCCCGGGCTTTCCCGGTAGCCCCTCGAATCCCCGTCCGGGATATGTCCCGAACATCACCACGCAGTTGATCAAACAGCTCTACACCTCGGGCTACGTGTCGCTGGCGCAATTCACGGGTGACTGGGAGCAAGACGGCACCGAGTATGTCTTCGCGATCGGCCGGAACACCGATGCCGGCCAGCGGTTCGGAGCTTACCTGGAAAACCAGTTCGACAAGACCTCGGACGTGAAAGTCTGGTTCCCGACCATCTCGGGCGGCACGACCTCCGGGAACATCACCTACGGTGGCACGGTGACCAGCCACCAACTCTGGCCGGTCGCCCAACAGCCGGGTCAACTGCCCGTCCCGCTGGGCAGCGGCGGCTACAATTCGGGGGCCAACCTGGCCCGGGCCCTCACCCTCAAGCTGACCGCCAACGCGTGGACCCTTGGAGGCCTCCTTCCCGACGCCACCGGGGGATACTACGTGGGCTACGTCACCCCCGGGGATGCCAACAACCGCGTCCTCGGTGCCAATGGGGTGGTGCCGGTCGCCGACAGGGGGGTCGCGCTGAGGCTCAACGGAGTCGAACTGACCACCACCAACGTGAAGAACGGCACCTACATGGCTTGGCTCTACAACCGGATCCTCAAGCCGCAAAGCGGTCTGGGAGGGCTGAAGCTGACCTTCGCCGACGCCTTGCGTGACCAGATCCGCGATGTGGACGCCGTGGCGGGTGGCGGCATCATTGATGACTCCACCGTCAAAGTGCAGCGCTTCACCGACGGCGGGGCGGTCATCTCCAAATGACCGGAGATTCCATCGCCTGATTCCAGGTGTGTTCTTTGAATTGCCGCCGCGGGCTATCTGGTCCGCGGCGGCTTTCCCGGTTCCGGGTGTCCCGGGGTAACCGCCACCCGCTTCCTTCCGATCTCCAGACACTCATCCAGACCTAGCCCCCCGTTGCCGAGCGCCTCCACAAGCATCCCATCGCGATCGACGTGATCGTCCTCTCGAAGCGGCTTCCCGAACCCGCTTCGTGCCCCGCACCATCGCCTTTCCCCTTCCCTTCTCCGCATGAAACTCGCCTCCTTCCGCCAACCGCTGCTCACCGGCCCCTTCGCCGCCTTTGCGATGGCGGCCCTGGTGCTGCCGGGACCGGTTCCATCGATCGCCGGCGACATCCTGCGGGGAGGCGCCCGCCCCGGTAATCCCGCGAAACGCGCCGCCGCCGCGAACCAATCGACGGCCGCGGCTGCCGCCGCCCGTTCGAATGCGCGCGACAATCTCGCCCGTACCACCCAGGCCTTGCAGTCGGTAAAGGCGATGCAGGCCGCCGCCCGGGCCGCTGCCGCCGCCTCGAACAACGCCGGTATCAATCCGAACGCACCTGGCACGATTCTCCCCGATGTCCCGAACGGCCTCGGAGCGGGAGGACTCGAGGTCGATCCCGGCGTCGCCGGAGGATCGGCCATCTGGTCGGGCGCGAATGCTCCCACCCAATCGACCGGCAACGGCCGCACCACCGTCAACATACGCCAGACGCAGCAGACCGCTCTGCTGAGCTGGAAAACCTTCAACGTCGGTCGCCAGACCACCCTGCGCTATGACCAGAGCGCCGGAGGTCGTGACGCGAACAAATGGGTCGCCTTCAACAAGGTCAACGACCCGAGCAATGCTCCCAGCCAGATCCTCGGCTCGATCGAGGCACCGGGCCAGATCTACGTGCTCAACCGCAACGGCATCATTTTCGGCAGGGCCAGCCAGGTGAATGTCGGCACCCTCGTGGCTTCCTCTCTCCCCATCAACAACAACCTCATCGCCCGCGGCCTTCTCAACAATCCCGACGCCCAGTTCCTTTTCTCGGGCATCGCAATCCCGGCAGGAGCCCAGGGAACCCCGGCCTTTACCCCCGATCCGGTCAATCCCACGATCGGTCGTTACGGCGACATCACCGTGCAGCCAGGCGCCGTGATTTCCAGCCCTACCAATGAGGCCAAATCCGGCGGGCGCGTCATGCTGGTCGGTCCCAACGTAACCAATTCAGGCACGATCTCGACCCCGGACGGGCAGACCATCCTCGCCGCCGGTTTGCAGGTGGGCATCGGCGCCCATCGCAGTGACGATCCGAGCCTGCGGGGGCTGGACGTGTATGTCGGCTCCATTCTCGACCCGAACTCAGCATCAGGGGCATACGCAGGAACGGTGACCAATCGGGGATTGATCGACATCCCTCGCGCCAACGTGACGATGGCGGGCAAGCAGGTCAGGCAACTCGGGTCAATTGAAAGCTCGACGACGGTGTCCTTCAATGGCCGGATCGACCTGAACGCGAGCTACGATGCGGTGGCCAACACGGCCTTCCGCCCGGAACGGACGGGCGACACCCCTTTTCTGTTTCGATCCACGGGGCAGGTGGAGGTGGGTGTGGGCAGCCTGATGCGCATCCTGCCGGAGTGGAAAGATCCCTCGAAAGTCGCGGGAACCGAACTGCCCCTCCGCTCGCAGATCAACATCCTGGGAAAGACGGTCCATTTCGGAGCCGGTTCGAGCCTGCTGGCGCCCAATGCGATTGTAGCGGTCGATGCCGGGATCTGGGATCTGGTGCAGACCACTTCCAGCGGCACGAACCGCTTTGTCCGCAACGGCGGGCAGATTTATCTGGATCGGGACGCGCTGCTCAGCGTGGCGGGTACGACCGACGCGGCGGCGCGGCTATCGGATTACATCCTGACAGTGCAACTGCGGGGAGCGGAACTGGCGGGCTCGCCCCTTCAGCGGGATAGTGTCTTCCGCATCCCTGGCCAGGAAAGCCCTTCGATCACCGTGGATCTGCGCCGTACTGGCGAATACAACGGGACCAAGTGGGTCGGCACGCCGCTGGCTGATCTCGTTGGGTATCTGGGGCTGATCCAAAGGACGGTCTCGGAGCTGACGACGGCGGGCGGCACCGTGAACCTGAACGCGGGCGGCTCGGTGGTGGTGCAGCAGGGGGCGAAGATCGACACTTCCGGCGGATGGGTGAACTACGATGGCGGTCTGGTAAAGACCTCGCGGGTGAGGTATGGCGGGCGTCTTTTCGATATCGCAGACGCGTTGCCGGACCGGATTTACGACAGTATTTACACGGGGCAGTTTACCGAGACCCATCCCCGCTGGAGCGTGACGAAAACTTACGGGGTGCCCTTCATGACGGGCACCCACTACGAGGAAGGCTATCTGAGCGGGGCGAGCGGAGGGGCGATTCACGTCGCCGCCGCCTCAGTCGCGTTGGATGGCATCTTTCGAGGAAACACGGTCGCGGGCCCGCGCCAGTGGCGCAGCGGGCCGGACGCGGCGACTTCGGCATGGCCGGAGCTGAGCGAGTTCACCCTGAGCCTCACTTCGGAAGAGATCGTCGCCAACGCCTCGGGCGTCTACGCCGAGGTGTCGCCCACGCCACCGCAGGTAATTCTGGGCTCTCGATCGCAGGCTCCCGCCGATCCCTTCCAGCTCGATTCCACGGAACTGCCGCTGCCGTTGCGGCCGGACCGGAGGGCGACCGTGTTTTTGTCGCCCGATCTGCTTACCACCCAGGGGTTCGGCCGGTTGACGGTGACGAATCCGGATGGCCGGGTCACGGTTCCGAAGGATGTCGCGATCAAGGCACCGGCGCAGGGCTCCATCACACTAAAGGCGGCTAACATTGACATCCTGGGTTCGGTGACGGTGCCCGGCGGGACCTTCAACGCCACGGTCTTCAACATTTCTCCCGCGACGGCGGCGGAGAATCTGAGGGATCCGCTTGCTCCGACGCCGATGCCGAATTCCGGCCGGGGCGTTTTCACCTTGGGAAAAGGGGCCACGATCAGCACAGCGGGTCTGTTGGTGGATGACCGGGCGAACTCGCCGGATTCTTACGGCCTGCCCATCGTGACCCAAGGGGGGCAGGTTTCCATCAATGCTTTCAGCGCCTCACTCGCCAAGGGCAGTCTGGTCGATGTGTCAGGTGGGGTCCATCTGGGTCCCCGGGGCGAGCGCAGCTACGGGAACGGGGGGAGCATCGTCATCAAGACGGGACAGGATGCCACGCTGGGGGACGTGATTGGCGGCACCTTGTCGCTGAAGGGCTCTCTGAGGGGGATTTCAGGGACATCAGGCGGATCGCTCTCCTTGCAGGCGCTCTTGATTCAAGTGGGCGGGAGGGCGCTGCATCCCAGCACGTTCCTGCTCAACCCGGATTTCTTCAATCAGGGTGGTTTCTCGAATTTCTCACTGAGCGGGCTCGGACTGCCGTCCGATGTGCCGGGTGAATTCATTCCCGGGCTGTTCATCGCGCCGGGCACGGTGATCGAGCCGGTCACCAAGAGCTATGTGGCGGTGCCGCACCCGCCTGGAGGAAGAGGGCTAAGGACCAAGACGGTCCTTTACCCCGAGGGGATGCGGTCGCCAGTCAGCCTGAGCTTTTCATCACCGGGGGCCTCAGGCAAGGAAGGCAGGACCGTGCAGGGTAATATCGTGATGGGTCATGGGTCGGTCATCCGGGTGGGTCCGCGGGGATCCGTCTCGCTCAAAGGAAACACGGCGGCTGTGCTTGGCTCTATCTAGAGCCTGTCCCCAGAAGGCCACTGTTTTGGCACGAGGATTCGCTGGGTCCCTTGAGCCGAGA
>JALRFZ010000568.1 GCA_023253615.1 Verrucomicrobiales bacterium
TTGCCCATGTAGCCATCGATGAGTGCGGCGACCTGCGCCTTGCCCGCCTCGGAGAAAACGGCCGCGGCGCCTTTTTGCACGGGGTAGCTCGCCCCGTTGAATTTCGTGCTGTGCCGGCGCGACCAGAGCGGGTGGATCGCCTGCTCCTTGCCATCGGCGGTGTAACCTTTGAGCGTTTTCGGGATGACGATGTAGGCGCAACGGACGCCGGTGAATCCGCCGTTCTTCGAGAAGCTGCGGAACTCCATGGCACACTCCCGCGCGCCTTCGATCTCGAAAATCGAGCGCGGCAGCCCGGGATCTTGGATGAAGGCCTCGTAGGCGGCGTCGTAGAAAATGATCGCTTGGTTCGCACGGGCATAGGCGACCCAGGCCTCGAGCTGGGCGCGCGTCGCGGTCGCGCCGGTCGGGTTGTTCGGATAGCAGAGGTAGATGAGGTCGACCTTCTGATCGGGGATCGCGGGCACGAAACCGTTCTCCGGCGTGCACGGGAGGTAGACGAGTCCGGCGTAGGCGCCGCTTTCATCCGCGTCGCCGGTGTTGCCGATCATCACGTTGGTATCGACGTAGACCGGGTAGACCGGATCGGTGATGGCGATCACGTTCCCTTTGCCGAAAATGTCGAGGATGTTGCCCGTGTCGCACTTCGAGCCGTCGGAGATGAAGACCTCGTCGGCGGCGATGCCGAGTCCGGCGAACTGGTTCTCGACGATGGCCTCGCGAAGGAACGCGTAACCTTGCTCCGGTCCGTAGCCCTTGAAAGTCGCGGCGCTGCCGAGCTCGTCGACGGCGTCGTGCATGGCCTGGCGGCAGGCCTCGGGGAGAGGCTCGGTGACGTCGCCGATGCCGCAGCGGATGAGCCGCTTCGCCGCTTCGGGATTGGCCTCGGTGAAGGCGGTGACGCGCCGGGCGATCTCGGGGAAGAGGTAACCGGCTTTGAGCTTGAGGAAGTTTTCGTTGATCCGTGCCATGGCCGCGTAGATGCGTGAAAGTCGCCCGCGGGGCAACCGATTTTTACACGGAAAGGGGCGGAATTTTCACCGACGCGGCCCGCGCCTCAGATGGCGAGGGCATTTTCGGCGTCGCCGAAACGATCGACCCGCACGCCCATCCGGTCCATCAGAGCGAGGTGGAGACGGCAGAGTTTCCGGTTCGGATCCTGGCTCAGATCGTAGGCCTGTCCGCCCTTGATCGTGCCACCCCCACCGCCGGCGAGGACGACGGGGAGCTGGCGCGAGTCGTGGGCGTTCCCGTCCATGAGGCTGCTGGTGAGGAGGATCATGCTGTTGTCGAGGAGCGAGCGCTCGCCCTCGTTCGTCGCCGCCATCTTCTGGAGAAACTCGGCCCAGAGTTTCACCTGGAATTCATTCACCTTTTGATAATGCGCGAGACGGGTCTCGTCGCCCGCGTGGTGCGAGAGCTCGTGGATGCCCGAAGTCACCCCGTCGAGGCTGGGGAACCGCATGTTCGAGAGGTCGTTGTTCAGCATGAAGGTGGCGACGCGGGTGCGGTCCATCTGGAAGGCGAGCAGCATGATGTCGAACATGAGGCGGAGGTGATCCTCCGAGCTCGCAGGAATGCCCGACTCGGGGCGTCCGATCGTCGGCGCCTTCACGCTCGGCTGCCAGCCCTGGCCACCGGTCTCGGCCTGACTGATTTTTTCCGCCTGCTCGACGCGTTTCTCGATCTCTCGGACGGAGCTGAGGTATTCATCGAGCTTCTGGCTGTCGCGCTGGCTGAGACGGGTGCGGAGGCCCTTGGCGTCGTCGAGCACGAGATCGAGGATGCTCTTGTCGCGCTGGCGCTTGCTGCCGTCGTCGAAGAGTTGGTCGAAGGCCTGCTGCGGGAAGATCTCCTTCGGCGCGGGCGTCGTCGGAGTGCTCCAGGAAATGTAGGCGGAGTAGATCGAGGTGAAGCCCGAGTCGGTCGCGTAGCTGGGGCGTTCGGTGCCGAGGACGATGCTGGGCACGGGGGTCTCGCGTCCCACCTTCGCGGCGATGAGCTGGTCCATCGTCATGCCGACCTCGACGTCGGTGGTGGTCTTTTTCACACGCAATCCCGAAAGCACGTTCATCTTCGGATAGTGCCCGCCTTCGCCCTCGACCGTGGTCGGATTCCAGAGCCCGGTGAAGACGGCGACCTTGTCCTTCAACGGAATGAGTGGACGCAGCGAATCGGCGAACTCGATCCCGTTGGCACCCATCTTCGCACCCCAGTGGTGGGGGTTCACCCCGTTGCCGGTGAAGCAGACGGCGAGGCGGCGGGGCGCTCCTCCGGGTTTGGCGGCTTCGGCTCCGAAGGCGGAGATCGATTCAAACCAGGGGAGCCCGAGGGCAACCCCGGTACCACGGAGGAAACGGCGGCGGGAGAGGGAGGTCATGGCGGTAAAAGGTGGGAAGGTAAAAAGTAAAAGGTGGTTGCGAATTACAATCAAGGATTGCTGGCCAAAGCGGACGCTTCGTTTCTTCGGTTCATGAATTGGCGGCTGGTGACGATCGTGGCGACGGCGGCCGAGACTTTGCCGTCGTTGGACTCGATCGCTTTCGTGATCCCGGCGAGGAGGTCCTTGTCGCTCGGGAGGACGCTGCGTCCCAACGCATATCCGAGGAGCTTGCGGCTGAAGTGGTTCGTGAACTGCCCGTTGTTTTTCGCGAGGTAATCGCGGAGACCGGCCATGCCCTTGAAGGTGGTGCCATCGCGCAGCTCGCCGGTGTCGTCGATGACGCCGCCCGCCTCGTCGGTGGTGCGGAAGCGCCCGATCGGATCGAAGGACTCGAGGGCGAAGCCGAGCGGGTCGATGCGGTCGTGACAGACGGCGCAGGCCTGATCTTCACGGTGCTTCATGAGCGCCTCGCGAAGGGAGGCGGGCTTCAGACCTTTCTCCAGCTCAGGCACGTTCGGAGGAGGAGGCGGCGAGCTGTGCCCGAGGACGATGGCATAGAGATACTCGCCGCGGATCACGGGGCTGGTGCGGTTCGGACGCGAGGTCTTGGTGAGTACCGCGCCCATGCCGAGCAGCCCGCCACGGTGGTGATCGGATACTTTCACCTCGCGGAATTCCGGTCCCGTCACGTTGGGGATCCCGTAGAATTTCGCGAGCCGCTCGTTGAGGAAGCTCGAGTCGCCCGTGACGATGTCCATGACGCGGCGATCCTCGCGGAAGAGACGTCCGAAAAACTCGACGACCTCGCGCTTCATGTCGGCACGGAGTTCGGGGGTCATTTCGGGATACTTCATCGTATCGACGCCGTCGTGTTCCTCGAACGTCGAGAACTTCAGCCACTGCCCGGCGAATTCCTCGGCCAAGGCTCCGGCCCGGGGATCCTTCATCATGCGCTTTGCCTGGGCCGCAAGCACCTCGGGCTTGCGCAGACTGCCGTCCTCCGCGGCCTTGCGCAGCTCCCAGTCGGGAATCGAGGACCAAAGGAAATAGCTGAGACGCGAGGCCAGCTCCCACGAGGAAAGCGGCAGATCGCCACCGGAGTTGGGTGCGTTCGTCAGGGTGTCCGGAGCGGGCAGCGTCTCGGCCTTGAAGATGTAATGCGGCGAGACGAGGACGCGGACGATCCCCTCGCGCACGGCCGACTCGCGGTCGAGCCCCTGGGCGACGCGCTCCCGGTAGAAGGCGGCAAGCGTTTCCCTCTCCGCCTCGGCGAGGGGACGACGCCAGGCCCGCGAGGCGAACTGATGCAGATGCCAGATCATCGCCCCGTCGAATTCCCCCTTCAGCTGGTCGTTCAACTCCTTCGGCGCGGCGAGACGCCAATCCTTTTTCATCGCCGTGAGGGTGGCCTTGTCTTTCTCGCCGAGCACCTGGCCAAGCTGGTCGTCGCTGAAGTAGTAGACCGTGTATCCCGGAGAACCGCGATAGAGATTGCGCGCCACTTCCTCGAGGCGGCGCTCGAACATGTCGGGGAAGGCGACCCGCATCACGTGGAACTCACCCATGGTGCGCCGCGCCGCCTCGGTCTGGATCTTCCAGATCGTGAGCACGCCGGGAATGATCTTCGTCACATCGCGCGGGGTCCCGGTGGTGGCGGTCCACTGGATCGTGGCCTGGTCGACTTCCGGATTTTCGAAATCGAGTTTCGTGTCCGCCCGCAGAGAGACCGCATCCGGCGGCAGCGGCAGGGTGATCACCTTCGGCGCGGCGACGGCGAGGATCTGCGGCTCTATCTTGCGGTCGGGCTTGGGATGTTTGCCGAAAAGCGAACGCGTCGCCTCAAGCGAGGCGACGCGCTTCTTCAGCTCGTCGAGGTTCGCGGGAGCGGGATTCGCGGCGACCTGCGCCTTCAGCTCTCCGATCGTCTTGCCGAGCCAGTCGAAATAATTGACGCCGCCCTTCCCGAGCTTCACGTCGATCTTCGTGACGAGCGCGATATCACCCGCATTGCCGTCGCCGAGGTCACCGAAACAGAGATGCACGTGGCTCTTTCCTTTCACCTCCGCGTTCATCGGGTAGGGGCGGATGCCGTCGGAGTCCTGCTGGCGGCGCTGCACCCCGCTGCCGGGTTTCTGCGGATTGTTCCAGGAAAGGAGGTCGGCCTCGATCTGAGCAATGCGCGAGGTCACCGCCGCGGGCACCTCCTTGGGCTTGGCCGCATCGGGCGCCGGCAGCTCGCGCCAAGGCACGCGCACGAGATCGAGAAAACGCGACTTCGGCTCCGGCTTCGTGACGAGATTCCACCAGTTCTGCAGGAAGGGCAGCTTCAGCCCCGACTCCTTTGCGAGGGCATCGAGCGGCGTCTGGAAATGCTGGTGCTTCCAGCAGGCGAGCAGGTAATCGCCCTCGCGCATGTCGTCGAAGTCCCCGGGCAGGTGGGGCGCGGCCTTCTGTTGATACCACACGTAGAGCCCCTGCTCGGCGTGGGCCTTGAGCTGCTCGGGACCACGAAGACCGATGCGGTGATCGTGGAACACGAGCCCCGTGCCCGGCATCACCGTGGCGTGATCGGCAAGCTGGCGGGCGGCGTTGAAATACTTGTCGAGGGCGGCGGGACTGAGGAACAGCACGTCGCCCGTGTTCGAGAATCCCTCCCCTCCCCCGCCGTCGGTTTGGAATTCCTTCGCGAGCCCGTAGTCGCGTCCGGTGAGGTCGCGGATCGAGCGATCGTATTCCGCGTTGGTGAGGCGGCGCATCGTCACGGGCCCGGGATCGCCCGCGTTCGTCTGGGCGAGGGCATCGAGCTCGTGGGTGACCCAGGCCGTGATGGAGGTTTCCTCGGCTTCGGTGAGGGGCTCGGCCTTCCGCGGAGGCATCTCGCCGCTCTCGATCGTGTCAAGGACGCGGTGCCAGAGCTCGAACTGCTCGTCGATTTTCGGGTCGGCGGCGAGAGCCTTCATGTCGACCTCGCCCTTGATGTCCTCTCCCCCGTGGCAGCTGTAGCATTTCGCCGCCAGCATCGGTTCGATCGATTTCCAATCGGGCGCGGCGTTGCAGACCACCGGGAGCAACCCGGAGGCGGTTGAGAGAAGGACTAGGGAGAATCGAGTCATCGGGTGGATCAGGAAGGTTCGAACCTTCGCGCGTTTGTCAGGTTCAAAGTCGGATCGAACGCCGCCTTTTCCAAACGTCGATGGCGGCGCGATGGCGTGACATCCAACCCTGTCCAACGGGCCACCAAAGAGGGTCGGATTGCCCCGCCCATGAGACTTGCGCCTTGAAATCCAGGCAGGACCGCGTGAAACTGTGACTCGCGCGATCCGATGCGAATCCTTCTCCCCATTCTCCCCGCCCTGCTCCTCCTGACTTCCTGCCAGGTGCCCTCGTCCGTTTCGAAATCGGCGACTTCGCCGCTGGCAACCGGTGAGCTGAAGGTGTCGCTGCCCCCGCTGTTCGCCGGCCTCGAAGCTCCGACCTGGGGCATCGCCCCGCCGGAGGAAGAAGCGCCGCCCGCGCCGGGATGGACGGGCCCTGTCGAGGACACCTACACCCGCGTGAAGACGAGCAAGAGGGTCGTCGCTCTGACCTTCGATGACGGCCCCCATCCGGAGAACACCCCGCGCCTCCTCGACATGCTGAAGGAACGCAAGGTGAAAGCCACTTTCTACGTCGTGGGGAACATGGTGAAATACAGCCCGCACCTCCTCAAGCGGATGATCGACGAGGGGCACGAGATCGGGAACCACACCGTCTCCCACGGCACGCTCTCGCGCATGTCCGACGAGACCCTGCTGAAGGAACTGCGCGCCGCCCATGATCAGATCGTCGCCGCCACCGGTGTCGCCCCGATCTCGATGCGCCCGCCCGGTGGCGCGATCAAGAAGGATCAGAAGGAACTGATGCTGCGCGAGCTCGGCTATCCCACGATCCTCTGGTCGGTGGATCCCGAGGACTGGAAACGCCCCGGTCCGGCCGTGGTGACGAGCCGGCTCGTCAACGGTGCGAGCCCCGGCGGCATCCTCCTCGTGCATGATCTGCACAAACCCACCGTCGACGCGATGCCATTAACCCTCGACCAGCTCCTCGCGATGGGCTATGAGTTCGTCACCGTCTCCGAGTTGATCAAACTCGACGAAGCGCCCGCCGAACGTGCCGCCGAGGAAGAGCGGAAAAAGGCCGAGGCGGCGGCGGCCGCTGCCGCAGGGACGGCGGCGGGAGAAAGCGCTCCGGCGGCGGCCCAGGTGCCGTGATCCAGGCTCTTCTCCCTCGCCCACGTCACGAAAGTGGCAGCCCTCTTTCCGAGAATGCGCTTGCCGGAGGGGCGGGAATCCTGCTTGATGTCGGGTCTCATGAGCGAAGAGATTCTTTGGTTTTACGAAGGCGGCGGAGAGCGCCGTGGACCGGTCGGGGCGGCGGCACTGGTCGCCCTGTATCAGCGCGGCGAAATCGCGGCCACCACCCTCGTCTGGCGAGACGGCCTCGATGATTGGATCGCCTTCTCCGCGAGCGGGTTGGCCCCGGCCGCGACCGCCGGCTCGGGACCCCCTCCGGTGCCCCTCCTCGCTCCGGCGACCCCGCCACCCGTGCCCGCGGGATTTCTCTTCCAGGCCCGGGCGGTGAGCCTGCGCCCGGATTTCCGGCCCTCGATCAACGCCTGCCACGGCCGGGCCTGGGATCTGCTGAAAACGCGCTTCTGGCCCTTCGTGGGCTGTTTCGCCCTCGTCACCCTCATCCTTGGCGTCGCTTACCAGTTTTATGTGCCGGCTTTTTTCCTGATGTTCCCCCTCCTTGGCGGACTCTACTGGTATATCCTGCGGGCGGCCCGCGGTGAAACGGTGCAGTTCGAGATGCTCTTCGAGGGATTCCGCCGACAGTTCGGCCCGCTCGCGATCGCGAATCTCATCGTCAGCGGCATCGGGATCGGCATGTTCCTCGTCATCGCGGTGGTCTTCGGTCTGGCCGCCGCCGCCATCGGAGCCGGCACCTCGCTCTTCGAGTCGGACGATCCCCTCGTCATCGCCGGCTTGGTCGGGGGCGGGCTCTTCGCCCTTTTTGTCATGATGATTCCGCTGATGGTCCTGGGGGTCGTGGCGAATTTCGCCATTCTTCTCATCCTCGACGGAGAGGTAAAGGCGGGCGAGGCGCTCTCGCTCGGATGGGCCGCGACGAAACCCCACCTCTTCCAGCTGCTGTTCTTCATGATCGTGAACGGCTTCCTTTCCTTCGCGGGGATGCTCGCCCTCTATTTCGGAGTCTTCATCACCGGAGCGTGGGCCTCGATCGCCCTCGTCTATCTCTACGAGGACGCCTTCGGCGACGGGAAGCGCACGGTCTGAAGCGGGAAACCGCAGCCACTCACGGCACGGGATCCGCCGGCGGGAGCGGAGCCCCGAGCTTCAGGGCCGAGGGCTCGATCGGCTCGCCGGCGGGCGGCGGTGAAAGCCGGTCGGACGCGCGCCCCCGCCACGCCGCGGGGATGCCCCCCTCCTCACCGGCGACCGCGCCGGAAACAAGGGCGGGAAAGGATCGGCGGGCAAACGGCAGATCCCCCTGATCCCCGCCTGACAAAACACCCAACACCTGCCCCCGCCGCACCTGCGCGCCCACCGAAACGCGCAAGGAACCGAGCCCGCGATGGACCGTCTCGACGGGCAGCCCCTCACGCTCGTGGACAAGGATCACCGTCGCGCCCTTTTCACCCATCGCCGCCTTCACGACGAATCCGTCGGCAGGCGCCCGGACTTCGATCGCCTCCGCCGCGGCGGGTCGCTTCGCCACGGGCTGCCCGGTATCGAAAACCACCGCCGCGGGAGCGAGTACCAGATCGATGGGCGACAGCACCGCGAAGGCCGGGTCGAAGGGCGCTTTCTCCACCGCCTGGAGCAGCCCCACTCTCGCCCCGACGTAGTCCTCCGGCGGCAGGTCGGCCCCCTTGCGCCCCGCCTGCACCGAGATGATGATCACCATCACGATGCCGCAGAGAATGAAGAACAGGGGCAGCACCTGGCGATGGAGCACGCGGAGGTGTTCCTTCACATCAAACGGCGGGGGTTGTTTCAACACGCCGCAATAGACGACATCGATGGTCATTTCGCAACGCCGTGCCTGGAATTTGCGGTAAACTACCCGCCCTTCCCGCCATGGAGTCATCGCCCCCATCCCCCCGCCGCTTCCGGCTCGACCTCGCCTACGAGGGTCGGCCCTACGCCGGCTGGCAGAGCCAGCCGGGCGGTGGAGCGGTGCCGGATGCGGTGGAGACCGCGCTCGCCGCGGTGTGTCCCGAGGTCACCTCGGTGCAGGGATCGGGCCGCACCGACGCGGGGGTCTCGGCCCTCGGCCAGGTCGCCCATTTCGATACGCCGCCGCACTGGCGCATGGAAGGGGGCGACTGGCTGCGCGCGCTCAATACAAAACTGCCCCCGACGATCCGCGTGATGGCCTGTCGCGAGGTCGATCCCGCCTTTCACGCGCGATTTTCCGCCGTCGAAAAGACCTACGAATACGAAATCGCGACCGGCCCCGTCCTGCCCCCGCTGCGGCACGGACTCGCCTGGCCCTCGGGGCCGAGCCCGAGGAAGCTGAGGGTCGCCTCCGCGAGGATCGCCGCGGCGATCGCGAACGACGCGTCGACGAGGACCGGCGTCACGCCGTTGGGCAGCATGTGCTTGAAGAGGATCGACCGCAGCGGCAGGCCGACCGCGCGGGCCGACTGCACGAAGTCCTGGTTCCGCATGCGGAGGAACTCGGCGCGGATGAATCGCGCCGCGCCGGTCCAGCTCACGCAGCCGATGATCGCCATCATCACGTAGGTGTTCCGCGGCAGCACCGCGGCGGCGACGTGGAGGAGGCGCTCTCGGCCTTCGACCTCTCCCGTCTCTCCTCATACCCAGCGGGGCTGCTCTCCGCCGGGCAGAAGCGGCGGCTGGCCCTGGCCCGGCTGGTGCTGGTGCCGCGCGCGCT
>JALRFZ010000287.1 GCA_023253615.1 Verrucomicrobiales bacterium
CGCCAAACTGAAGAAGCAGATCCGGAAACTGAAAAACCAACTCGCCAACGCCACCCGGCCTGTTCCCGACTGGATCGAGTTCGTCAATGTCGGCCTCCCCGGCAATCCGGCCGATCCGATCGACGGAGACGCCGCTGTCGCCGGCACCCAGAATTTCGGGTCGGTCCCATACGAATTCCGCATCGCCAAATACGAGGTCACGCTCGCCCAATACACCGCATTCCTCAATGCCGTCGCCGCGACCGACACCTACAACCTCTACAACGCCAACCTCGCCTCCGACGCCAATGTCGCGGGCATCGCCCGTTCGGGGACGCCCGGGTCCTACACCTACGCGACCTTCGGCAACGCCACCCGTCCGGTCAGCTATGTGAGTTGGTTTGATGCGGCCCGCTTCTGCAACCGGCTCCACCACGGACGCCCCACCGGAGCACAAAACAACGACACCACCGAGACGGGAGCTTACCCGCTCTACGGCGCGACCGCTGGAGTCGCCATCGATCGGGCTCCCGGGTCCCTCTATTGGCTTCCCGGCGACGACGAATGGTACAAGGTCGCCTATTACCAGCCGCCGGGCACCGGTGGAGGAGACACCGATGGATACTGGACCTACCCGACCCGGAGCAACAGCCTGCCGGGAAACCAGCCCGGCGCCTTTCCCATCGTCAATCAGGCGAATTTCCGCTTGGGAAGCAACCTTTTCTCCATCACCCAGAGCAGCACCTACGACTCCCAGCAGAATTATCTCGCGCCGGTGGGCCTCTATCAGGGATCCGCCACCTTCTTCGGTGCCTTCGACCTTGGCGGCAACGTCGCCGAATGGACCGATGGCATCCCGAGTTCCGGAAACCGGGCTACGCGCGGGGGAGGCTGGCCCCACTACGGAAGCCAGCTCAATGCCAACAGCAGGAATGCGACGCCGCCCACGACGGAGTTCTCATCCATCGGCTTCCGGGTGGCCACGAAGCCGTGACAGCCGGCGCGCCTCGCGGGTTCACAGGATCCTGTCGAGGAGATACCCACGCAGCTCGGAGATCGCGATGCGCTCCTGCTTCATCGAGTCGCGCTCGCGGATCGTGACGGTGTCCTTCAGCTCGTCGCCATTCTCGCCGAGCGTCTCGAAGTCGATCGTGACACACCAAGGCGTGCCGATCTCATCCTGACGACGGTAACGGCGGCCGATCGCGGCGGCTTCGTCGTAGAAGACGGTCATGAAGGGCGTCAGCATCTTCTGCACCTCGCGCGCCTTGGCGACGAGCTCGGGTTTGTTCTTCAGGAGCGGGAAAACACCGACCTTGATCGGGGCGATGCGCGGGGAGAAACGCATCACGACGCGGGTCTCTTCCTTGCCTTTCTCATCCGCCACCGTCTCTTCATCGTAGGCCTCGCAGATGAGGGCGAGCACGGTGCGGTCGCACCCGGCACTGGGCTCGACGACGTGCGGGAGGAGTTTTTCTTTCGACTCCTCGTCGAAGTATTCGAGCGATTTGCCCGAGCCCTTCTGGTGGACGCCGAGATCGTAATCGCTGCGGTAGGCGATGCCCTCCAGCTCCTGGATCCCGAAGGGGAATTCGTATTCGATGTCGTAGGTCTTCGCCGAATAGAAGGCGCGCTCGCCGTCGGGGATGTCGACGATGTGGAGATGCTCGCGCGGGATCCCGATCTCTTCGTAAAACTTGAGACGCGCCTCGAGCCACTCATCAGTGAGCCTCAGACCGTCTTCGGGACGGCAGAAATACTCGATCTCCATCTGCTCGAACTCGCGCGAGCGGACGGTGAAGTTGCGCGGATTGATCTCGTTGCGGA
>JALRFZ010000610.1 GCA_023253615.1 Verrucomicrobiales bacterium
GACCACCTTCCGGTAGGTCGCGGTGTTTTCGGCATCGACGACCCAGACATGGCTGGTGCCCTGGTCATCCGCGATGGCCCGGTCGGGAATGAGGATGCCCTCGTATTCGCCGCTGCCGGGGACCCTGACACGGGCAAAAAATCCGGGGGCCATGAGTTTGTCCGGATTCGGGAAGACGGCTCGGGCGCGGATCGTGCCGGTCGCGGGATCGAGCTGGTTGTCGACGAAATCGATGTAGCCCTTGTGGGGGAAACCGCTTTCATGTGCGAGCTCCATCTCCGCCTCGACACGGCCGAATTGGGCGCTCATCCGTTTGCCCTCGCGATAGAGCTGACGGTATTTCAAGACGGAGCGCTCATCGACCTCGATCATGCAATAGATCGGATCGAGCGAGACGACGGTGGTGAGGAGGGTGGATTCGCGCCCTTCACTCGTGACGAGGTTGCCCTTCGTGACGCGGGCGTCGCTGACGCGACCGGTGATGGGCGAGCGGACTTCGGTGAACTCGAGATCGAGCCGGGCGGCCCGCAGCTCGGCTTCGGCGGCGCGGAGGAGACCCTCCGCATCGGACGCGGCTTTCGCGCGGCGCTCGTAGTCCTCGGCGGAGATGGCCCCGTTGTCCTGCAGCTTGGCGACGTTCTCCAGCTCTTTGGCGGTGAGTTCCGCACGACTTTTCGCGCTGGTGACACGCGCCTCCATGCGCTCGACGATCGCCTGGTAGGGGCGCGGATCGATGGTGAAAAGGAGGTCGCCTTCGTTGATTTCGGCCCCTTCCGTGAAATGCACCTCATCGAGATAGCCGGCGACACGGGCGCGGATCTCGACAGTCTCGACCGAGGCGAGCCGACCGGTGAATTCATCCCAGTCGATCACCTTGCGCACTTCCGGTGTCATCACGGTGACCTTTGGAGGAGGCGGGGCGGGTCGCTCCGGGGAGGAGGCTCCGGACCGACCACACCCCGCCAAAAGGAAGATCGTCGCCGATGCCACGCAGCATGAGAAGATGCGGCGGATACCTGGCGGGAAGAAATGCATGACACCTGATACGCTCGATTTCGAAAAGCCTGACAAAAAACACGGTGAGAATCGCGCATATTGGATATACTGATTCCGTATGACCGGGTTGGAGGATTTGAAACAAATACGGGCCTTCGTGCAAGTCGCCGAGAGCGGGAGCATCTCGGCCGCCTCGCGGGTGCTCGGCATTTCCCAGCCCACCGTGAGCCGTCAGATCCAGGCGCTGGAGCGGTCTGTGAAGGTGCCTTTGATCCAGCGCGACACCCACAGCATGAGCCTCACCGAAGCGGGGCGTGTCCTGCTCCCGGATGCGCGGCGCTTGCTGGTCACGGCGGAAAGGGCGCGGCAAAAACTCCTCGCCGAGCGCAACACCCTGCAGGGGCATCTCCGGATCGTGTCAGTCGTCGATATCGGGCAATGGATTGTCTCGCGGACGCTCGCGAGCTTCCAGAGCCGGCATCCGCAGATCACGGCGGAGCTCCACCTCATCAACCGTCCGCTCAAGTTCATCGAAGAAGGCTTCGACTGCGGCTTTCTCGTCGGCGATCCGGTCGACAAGAGTCTCGTGATGCGGCGCATCGCGGCCTTGCCCCGGGTCTTGGCGGCGGCACCCGCCTTGCTGGAACGGTATGGCGTGCCCGGAGACGTCGAAGAACTCAGGCAACTGCCCTGGCTCGGCCTCGTGCAGCCGCATTTCGACCTGCGGAGCCGCCTCCTCGTGGGCACGGGGGAGGAGACGCATGAAATCGCGATGCGACCGACGCTGCTACTCGACACCGTCACCGCCCAGCGCGAGGCCGTGCTCGCAGGGGCGGGATTCACCCTGCTGCCGCTCTGGCTCGTCGGAAACGATCTCAAGAGTGGCCGTCTCGTGCGCCTCCTGCCGGAACTCGAGATGCCCTCGATCGATCTCTTCGCCGGCTACGCCGCCGGCCGCCGACTCCGACCGCAACCTCAAGCCCGATACCCGGGCGATCGAGAGCTACGCGGGGCTGGTCTTCTCTGCCGACGGGGCGTGGCTCTTCATGAGCAACATCCACGGCTCCGTGAAGGTGTTCACCGTGGCCGACGGCGTGGTGACGGCCTCGCACACGATCCCCCTCCCGCCGGCGAAGGCGCCGCAGCGGGCCGCCGAAATCCCCGCCGGGCTGGCCGTCTCGGCCGACGGGGCGCGGCTCTACGTCTGCGGCAACCTCTCGAACAGGCTCGTCGAGATCGACACCGCCACGGGCGAGACGCTGCGCACGTTCGACGTGGGCGTGGCGCCCTTTGATGTCGTACTGGCGGCAGGGAAGGCGTTCGTCAGCAACTGGGGGGGCCGCCGACCTGGGCCGGGCGACCTCACCGGCCCCGCGGGCAAGGGCACGAAGGTTCGCGTCGACCCGGTGCGGCACATCGCCAGCGAAGGCTCGGTGAGCGTGGTCGATCTGGCCACGGGCGGCGTCACGGAGGTGCTCGTGGGTCTTCATGCCTCGGCGCTCGCCGTCGCGCCCGACGGCCACCACGTGGTCTGCGCGAACGCCGCATCCGACACGCTCTCGATCCTCGACGTGGCCAAGGGGCGGGTGGTCGAGA
>JALRFZ010000663.1 GCA_023253615.1 Verrucomicrobiales bacterium
AGAATCCGTCTTGTGGAGGAATGGTAGTGGTGACCCCCGGGTCAGGAGAGATCCACCCTCAGACCATCCCCAGCTTCATGCGCCCCTCTTCGGAGATCATGTCCTGGTTCCAGACGGGATCCCAGACGATGTCGACGCGGGCGTTGCTGATGCCATCGAGCATGAGGACCTTCGACTGCGCGTCGGCGGCGATGGTGGGTCCCATGCCGCAGCCGGGGGCGGTGAGGGTCATTTTCACCTCGACGTTCACCTCGCCTTCCTCGTTCTTCACCTGGCAATCATAGACGAGGCCGAGGTCGACGATGTTCACGGGGATCTCCGGGTCGTAGACGAGTTTCAGTTGTTCCCACACCGCGCCCGGCACGTCGCCGGCGGCGAGCGCTTCATTGGCGGCGGTGCGCTTGTTCTTCTCGGCTTCGAGATCGATCCCGAGCGCGTCGGCGTTTTCCGCCTTGATGCGGGCGAGTCCGTGCGGCGTGGCGACGGTGTAGGTGCCTCCGAGGGCCTGGGTGATCATCACCTTCGTGCCGCCGGGGATGGAAATGACGTCGCCGCTGGGGATCTGGATCGCTTCGACTTCGCGGGAGAGAATGATTTCTTCGTGCATGGGAGGAGCGCCGGGGGCGCGGTGAAAGGTGGTAAGGTAAAGGGTAAAAGGTATAGGCGCTGGTGCCGACGGATTCAATCGAGTTTGACGACCTTGAGCTTGCCTGATCTCAGGGGCTGGGCCTGGAAGGAACCCAGGAGGGTCTCGCCGCCGGGCGAAGAGGGTTGGGTCGGGGACGGATACGTGGCCTCGCCCGAGTCCGCCTTGAGGGCTTCGCGGAGCGCGCCTTCGACCATGTCGCCGCAGTGGAGCTTCATCGGGGGCAGGGGACCGAGCGGGGCGGAAAGGTCGGCTGATTTCAGATCGCGCGCCTCGGCCACGGTCTTGCCTTTGAGCATCTCGGTGGCGAGACTGGCCACGGCAATCGCGGTCTGGCAGCCGAAGCTCTGGAAGGAGGCGCGGTCGATGACCTTCTTGCCGTCTTTCTCGGTGAACTTGAGCCACATGCGGACCATGTCGCCGCATTCGGGATTGCCGACCGTGCCGACGGCGTCGGCATCTGCCATTTCCCCCATGTTGCGGGGGTTGGAAAGGGCGGCCTGGATGCGGTCTTCGGTGGTTTCCATGGTGTTTATTTCATACTCATACTCGAGGCTTAAGGCGAAGGGACGTTCGGTTTTGAGTAAGAGTATGAGTAGGAGGTAAAAGTAGGAGTTTGGAATCAATCCTCGAATTCCAATTGATAGCGGGGCAGGGAGGAATCGGCCTCGTGCGCATAGGCATCGATGCCGCCGCGGAGGGCGCGGGCGTTCTTGAAGCCGTGGCCGACAAGGTAGGCGCAGGCGTCGAGGGATCGGTCGCCGGTGTGGTCGTAGACGAAGATGAGGCGGTCTTTCGGTTCGGTGGCGAAGATGGACTGGAGCAGGTCGTTGCTGAAGAGCTCCGACCCCGGCAGGACGACGGCCTCGTGCTCTTCGCGGGTGCGGAGATCGAGGAGGCGCGGGGCGGGCGTCGCGGCGAGCGCGGCGGCGAGGTCGGCGGGTTCGATGAGGAGGCGCAGGTCGTGCTCGTGGGCTTCGAGGATGTGGCCGATCACCTCGTCGACGGGGAGGTCCTCGTTCCGGGCGCAGACTTCCGCGAGGGTCTCGCCGTCGTCGTAGGCGCAGCTCTTGCAACCGCCGATGTGGTAGCGGGCGAAGAGGGCGCGTTTGGCTCCGGGAAAGCGGGCGAGGACGTCCCCCATGGGGGTGGATCCGTCGAGGGCGGGGGCTTCGGCAGGGGAGGTGGACATGGGCGGAATATGAACCCATCCCGACGCCTTGGCATTTGAAATTTGAACTTTGCCCGGGAGCGGGGACAATGGCGGCGATGAAACGCCATATCCCCGGTCCCTGGAGCAATCCGCAGGTCTATCTGCTGCCCAATCTCATGACCGCGGGCAATCTCGCCTGCGGATTCAGCGCGGTGATGGCGATCTTCGACGGGATGCAGAGTCCCGAGGGGGGCGCGCGCGAGTTCCACATCGCGATCTTCCTGATCCTCGGCGCCTGTCTTTTCGACGCACTCGACGGCCGCATCGCGCGGCTGAAGGGGCAGGATTCCATGTTCGGCCGCGAATTCGACTCGCTCGCCGACATCATTTCCTTCGGCATCGCCCCGGCCCTGCTGGTGATGGACATGGTGTTGAAGTCTTTCGACGACCGGCTCGGATGGACGGTCGCCTTCGTCT
>JALRFZ010000765.1 GCA_023253615.1 Verrucomicrobiales bacterium
CTTCACCCGGCTCAGCGTCACCGGATTCAAGACCTACCTCACCTGTCCCTTCCGTTTTTACCTCAAACACGGACTCGGCATGGAAGCCGTCGAGTCCGACAAGGCCGAGCTCGACGCCCGTGATTTCGGCAACGCCATCCACGCCGCCCTCGAAGCCTACGGCCTCGACGACGACCTCCGCCGCTCCACCGATGCCACCGCCATCGCCGCCGCCTTCGTCGACGAGATCGACCGCTGGTTCACCCGTCAATTCGGTCCCCGCCTTTCCATCCCGCTCCTCATCCAGCGCGAGGCCGCCCGCCGCCGCCTCGCCCGCTGGGCCGCCATCGAGGCCGAACAACGCGCGCACGGATGGGAGATCCTCGAGGTCGAGGCCGCGCTCGGCAAGGAAGACTGGCCCTTCTCCATCGACGGCATGCCCGTGACCGGACGCATCGACCGCATCGAGCGGCATCCCTCCGAGGGACTCCGCGTCTTCGATTTCAAGACCCTCTCCCCCATGGAAAACGGACGCCGCAAGACCGTCGATCGTTTCCACCTCGTCAACGTGAAGCGCACCGAGGATCCCGGGTCCTTTCCCGCCTGGTCGCGCAACTTCGATGCGAAGGGCAAGGAGCAGCGCTGGATCGATCTGCAGGTGCCGCTCTATCACCTCGCCCTGTCGCAGCGTTTTCCCGGCGAGAACGTCAGCGCCGGCTACGTCACCCTCGGCCGCACCGCCGAGGAAGTCGGGATCGATCTGTGGCATGGGCTCGACGAGTCCATCCTGACATCCGCCCAAACCTGCGCCGCCGGCGTCGTCCGGGCCATACGCGAGGGCCTCTTCTGGCCCGCGAACGAACGAATGCCCGAGTGGGACGAATTCCGCGCCATGCTCTCTCCGACCGCGGCCGAAGCGGTCGATGCGACCGGGTTGGGTGGGTGATTGGACCCTGTTGGGTGCAGCATTGAAACTCAAAATGAAAAACATAAGTTTGACACTTTGAATCTCAAAGTTGACCTTTCATCGATGAAAACCGTGTCCGTGCGCGAGATGAAGGCCCAATGGGCGGAGATCGAGGAGCAAGTTGCCCGGGGCGAGACATTCGAGGTGCTCAACCGTGGCAAGCCTGTCGTCCGGATCGTAGCGGCAACACCGCGGCAAATCGTGAAATGGGATGATCACCTTGCCACCGCCCTACCGCCGAACGGCATGTCGGGTCAGGAAGCAGTTGATGCGGACCGGGAGGGACGCTGGTGATCTACCTCGATACCAGTGCGCTCGTGAAGCTCTACGTCCTTGAGGACGGATCAGCCTTCGCACAATCCACCCTCTCCGCGCAGGAAGATCCGCTGCCCGTTTGGGAGTTTCAAGAAGCCGAACTCGCGAATGCTCTTCACCTGAAAGTGTTCCGGGGCGAATGGACGGAGGATGAGGCTGCCCTGCAAATCGGTCATTTCCAGGACCGGAGGAGGAGAGGGATTTACTGCTACCCGGAGATCGACCGGGCGGAGATGATGCGGACCTTCCACCGTCTCAGCCGCGAAACTCCCCGCACGGGATGCCGGACCATGGACATTTTCCACGTCGCTTGCGCCTTGCAGATCCCGTCATGCCGGTTTCTCACCTTCGACCGCCGCCAGAGCCTCCTCGCCCGATGGGCCGGATTGGATGTGATCGTGCCGCCCCAGTTGGAGGAGGCGTGAGGAGCAATGCTGTTCGATGCGCGATCAGGGTCCCGATCGGACAGTTCAAAACCGCTTGCTGGGTCAAGACTTGAGAGTCCCTGCTCGTCCTTCCATGAAGGAACGATAGACGCGGTAACCAGCGAGAAAAAGGAACGCCGACAGAATCCATCCGATTAGCAGCCCGATGATCCTCGTCACAACGCGTGAACCAACCTCGAATTCGGATAAAGCGATCCAATCCTCAGAAAAAAAGATCCCTCAAACGACGATACAGCCCCCCGCTACGACCGCCACGGTTTGCTCCCAACGCCCCTTGAAGAGAATTCCAAGAAGAATACCGGGAATGACGGAATGCCAAAATAGGAGAGCTAGCAGCCTGTCGGACTTGATTCCATTATTTCACCGATTTGTCGGCGTTTAGCGATAATTTCCCAGGATCGATTGTGGTCCGGCCATCCGCACCGCAGGTGATCGGGAGTGGAGTTGTCCGCGTCAGTCCGGTTGAAGAGCTGCGCAGGGTCAAAAGACCCGCAGCGAGGGCTCCTTACCCGACCTTGATCGTCATTCCGAGGTTGAAGAGGCGCTTCATGTTGTAGCTGGTGCTTACCAGCGTCCATTCCAGGCTCGCCATTTCCAGTCCACGCAGCAGGAAGCGCCGGAAGCCGAGCGCCTCCTTCACGATGCCGAAGACGGGTTCGACGGTCTGCTTGCGAAGTCCGTAGAGGTCCCGGCCCGCCTTTGTCTCCAGACGGTGCGCCATGATTTCACCTGCGCTCGCCCCCGGCGGTGGAGCCGGCGGATCGGGCCGCTCCTCGAGTTGGCGCACACTGCGACCGTGACCATGCCGCTTCACGGCGGCAGAGACTTTGGGACCCTTGCCATCTTCTTCCACGGCGGCGACGGCCTTCCCGCTGTAGTAGCCGCTATCGACCAGCGCGGCGGCGACGGTGCCCGCGACGGGGCTGACGGCGGCCAGGGTCGGTTGCATCTGTTCTTTGTCGTTGGGCGCGTCGCTGACGCGTTGGCCCACGATGAGCATGGTCCCGACCTCCACCGCCACTTGCGCGTTGTAGCACTGCTCGAAGCTGCCTCCGTCTTTCATGATCCGGCTTTCGGGATCGGTGAAGTTGTACTGGTCTTCCGGACCGGGACCGGCTGTGGGAGGCTCGGGCTTTTTACCGCGGCTCTTCTTCCCGGTCTCTTTCTCCTTGGCCTCGCGGGCGGCGACCTTGGCTTCATGTTCGGCCTGCTCGATCTCAAAGCGCTTCTTGGCACGCTCCTCCATCACCTTCTTCGCCTCCTTGAGCTTGGCGATGCGGTCTTCGCGCCGCTTGATTTCAACCGGGATGCTCAACCCGTCCTGGAGCGGAGCGCTGTCCGCTTCCTCGGCGAGCTTCATCTGCTTTTCGAGATGATCGTGGCTCATCGCGCCGTGCTTGCTGGCGTTGGCCAGGATTTTGGACCCGTCGATCGACACGATGATGTCGCCGACCTTGAGAACATGCGCGTTGGCCGCCAGCTCGAGCACCTGGTGGAAGGCGCTGCCGAGCAGTTCCTTGTTCTCGCGCCGGAACTTGCAGATCGAATCGTGGTCGGGATGGGTGTCGGCGCAGAGCAGACGCACGGCAACGTTCTCGTAGGTTTGGGACTCGATGCGTCGGCTGGAAAACGTGCCGGTGGCATACGAACAGATCAGAAGCCCGGGCATCATGGAAGGCGGATATTGCGCCGACCCGGTTCCTCGCTCGTTGACAATGGCGGCGCTCAAATCCAAGGCGTCCACCGCATCCATGACGAAGTGGACCATATGGTCGGGCTTCACCCAGTCCCGCAGATCAGGCGGCAAAAGAAGCGGGGTGTCGCGGTCGATGTTGACGAACTTGGCGGCCATGCAGACAGATTACCTTTTCACCAGCGATTGTCACTCGCCTAAGTCCGACAGGCTCTTATGAAACTTCCCCGTGGACCGGGGTCAAGGCGAAGCCGAGTTGCCCGGCCTGGCGGCGAAGATAACGTTCTTTGCGCGCGCG
>JALRFZ010000031.1 GCA_023253615.1 Verrucomicrobiales bacterium
CCAAGATGAACTGTTCACTGTGAAGGATATTGGGGTGAGTGGCATCTGGATTTGGTATTTGTTCATAGATGGTTTGAAAAGAGGCCACCACAGAGCGGGTTTGCGTTTCTTCTCCAGAGAGAAAATACCATCGTTCAAAATCGGCATTGAACTGTGTGCCATATTCTTTGAGTACTTCAGGTCTATCATAGGTAGGGTCAACGGAAATAGAGAGCAGAAGGGCATCTTGTGAAGGGATTCGTTTTTGGAGTTCAGCCATTTTCGCTGTTAACAACGGGCATATATCTGGGCATCTCGTATAAATGAAATTGACCACCACTGGACGATGATCATTGCCAAAGTGCATCGGAGTTCCATCTTGCTTGATCAACACAAAACAGCGAAGACCCAGGACGCCTCGGGGTAGTCGTAATTCTGCCCGATGAAGTCGGTGGAAAAGCCGAGACGGTTGTTCGTATCGGTCTTGCGGTTCGGCATCGAGGAATTGATCCAAGGCAGCCCCAATTCTCCGGCCTCGTAGTTGCGCAGGAGCAGCTCATACCACTGCTCGTCGTAACCCTCCGGCTTCGCGAAAGGGATGCGGTTGTCGGGATGATCGGTCAGGCACATGCGGAAGCAATAGGCCTGGACCCGCTTGTCACCGGCACCTTCCTCTCCCGGTCCGGACGGATCGATGAATGGGAGCAAACCGCTCGCGGGATCACCCTTCACCACGTAGGGATCGACGCCCTTCACGAACTGGTGGTGTTTCGCCTGCGCCGTCTGCACGCCGTTGAGCGTTTCGCCATATTGCGCGTTCGCCTCACGTCCCACCGTGTAACTCACGCCTGCCGCCGCCATCAGGTCGCCTTCGTAGGTGGTGTCGATGAACATCTTCCCCGCATAGACCTCGCCCGACTCCATCGTGATCGAGACGATGCGCCCGCCCTCGACCTTCACACCGGTTTCGCGGTTGAGACGTTGGTTGTGAACGAGTTCGAGTCCCGTCTCCGCGATCCAATCGCGGTACACCTTCAGCGCGGTGGAGGGCTCGAAGGTCCACATCGTTTCCTCGCCCTTTTCCGTGCGGCTTTGTCCTGAGTCTTTGTAATCCTCGCGTTTCTCCCATTTCCACGAGGTCGGTTCGTGGTAATGCTTCGCGATGCGGCGGTAAAATTCACGCGAGAGCCCACCGATGACCTGCTTGTTCCCGATGTCGGTCTGACCAAGACCTCCCGTCGTCAGCCCGCCCTCGCGCGAAGTCGGCTCGATCACGATCACCGTTTTCCCCATCGCCTTCGCCTGAATCCCCGCGACGATCCCCGCGCTCGTGCCACCGTAGACGACCAGATCGCGTTCGATCGTTTCCGCGTGGAGCGGGAGGAGGAAGAAGAGGGAGAGAAGGTGCGAAAGAGCGAGGGGGCGATTCGGGAACATGAGAGCGCGATTCTAACGCAGTCGACAAGGGCCGGCGAGAGAAATGCGGGGCGCGAATTCAGCTGAAAAGTCCTGTCCACCCCAGAGCTGCGAGCATTACCTCACTTCCCCGCCACCTTCCCCGCATCCGCCTCGGGACTGGGGAAACTCGCGATGAGCTTCTTCGCGGCTCCATCCCAGACGCGCAGGATGCTGTCTTGCCCGCCGGCGATGATGCGGGTGCCGTCGAGGCTGGCGTCGGCGGTGTGGAGGAAACTGTCGCCCGCCTCGGGGAGTGGCGCGTTGGCCACCTTCACCGCCTTGTCGCCGCTCGCGGTGAGGAGGCTCTCGGTGTCGCCGACGTAGACGACCGTGCCGATTTCCTTGGTGTAGCCCTCGACGTTCGACTTCACGCGGCCGTCGGCGAGATCCCAGACCTTCACCTTCAGATCCGCACTCGCGGTGGCGAGGGAAAGATTGTCGGCATTCCACGCCACGTCGAGGACGTGGTTGGTGTGGCCCTCGAAGGTTTGTTGTTCGGTCAGGGTCTCGGTTTCGAAGAGCTTCACGAGCTTGTCGGTCGAGGCGCTCGCGAAGCGCGATCCGTCGGGTGAGAAGGCGAAGGCGGTGAGGGTGTCCTTGTGGGCCTCGTCGTTCGCAAGGACACGGGTCCATCCCGCCGTTTCCCAGAGCCCGATGCGTCCGCCGCGCGAAGGCACCCCGGTGCCGGTGAGGAGCCGCGAGCCGTCGGGTGAGAAGGCGAGAGCGGTGACCCGGTCGACGAAGGGATCGGCGGCCTTGCCGTCGCCGAGAGTCTTCACGAGGGTCCACTCGCGGCCGGGCGGGTTCCAGACGAGTCCCTGTTTGTCCTTCGATGCGGTGACGAGCCGGTCGCCGGCGGTGGCGAGGGCGGTGATCTCGCGTCCCGCGATGAAATCCTCGAGCCAGCCCGGAGTCGTGCTCGACCAGATCCGGACAGTGCCTCCGGCGAGCGCCTGATAGACGGTGCCTCCATCGGCGGAAAGGGCGAGGGCGAGCGGGGTGACTTTCTTTTCCTCCTCGGGTGCGGCCTTGGAGAGGGCCTCACTCTCGGCCTTCAGCGCGGCGATGAGGGTCTCGGCCTCCTTCGAGCCGCCCTTCGCCGCGGTCTGGCGGGCGAAGGCATCGCCGGCGAGTTTGGCGGAGAGCTCACGGTTGCGCTCGGCCGTCGAAACGGCACGCACGGCCGCAGCTGCCTCGTCGCGGGCCTTTTGCAGGGCATCAGCGGCGGGCGGCGGCACGGATGACTCGAGCTTTTTCAGCGCGAGTTGTTTCGCGGCGAGGTCGCGGCGAGCCTTGGCGATTTCCTCGCC
>JALRFZ010000035.1 GCA_023253615.1 Verrucomicrobiales bacterium
GAACTTCTGACAATGTGTGCCATGAGAGAAGACTTGCACACATCTTCCTGAGTTGGTGTAGAAGGGAAAAAACACTTCTGACATGGAAAAAGTGACTAGACAAGAGATATTTCATTTCAACCTCTACTTGTGATGCTGTAGGAGCAGCAACTTCACTAATGATGTCCCAACACCTTATACAGTATGGATCTCTTCGAAGCTGCTCAACTCGAGCGTCATCACGAGGTCCTCGTTCTTCTTTCCTTTCCACTCGAGTTGCTGGCTGGGATGCCAACGGCGCTCCGAGACGAGTCGCGCGGCCCAGCCACGGAAACGGAGCCGGATCGTCTTCCGCTTTCCGCGATCGGCGGGATTGTGCCAGACGCCGAAGCTGCCGCCGAGGTGGTGATCCAGGGAGAAATCCGCCGGGCGCAAAAAGCGTGTCTTGGACTGCCGCGCTTTCCGGATCCGCTGGAGCGCGAAAGTCCGCCGGGCGTTCCGGTCGGGGTCGTGACCGATGACATACCAGCCGCCGTCGAACTCGGTCAGATGGTAGGGTTGGAGGCGCCGCGGCTCCCACTCGTCGCCATCGATCTTGCGGTATTCGAATCGCAGTTCACAGGTCTCGAGGATGGAGCGGGCGACCTTTTCAAACAGGGCCACATCGCCCGGCACGACGCCCGAGTCGCGTGCCGAAAAGACTTCGTCGAGGGCGGACCAATGAAAGGAGACCTCACCCGAAAGGGTCGAGGAAAGACGCCGGAAGCTGTCCCGCAGGGTCGCCTCGAGGGGGGATCCCTGGAGAGGCTCGAGGGCCTTCCGCGCGAGGAAGAGCGAGACGATGTCCTCGACGGAGATTTTCATCATCGGGAATTCATGCACCGGGCCCGCGTAAAAATACCCGTGCTTCAGGCTGTCGTATTGCAGCGGCAGCCCGAGGTCTTTCTGCATGAAGGTGATGTCGCGCTGGATCGTCTTGGGCGTCACCCCGATCTGCGCGGCGATGGTGCGGCAGTTTGGAAAACGTCCCCGGCGGATCGCCTGATGGATCGCGAAGATCCGCTCGATCGGTCTACGGGTCTCGCCGGACCGGTCGGCGGCGTGGGTGGCTTTGCGGGCGTGGATGGCCTTCTTCATTCTCGTGCCGAATATCCCCCCGGTCGGCGGTTTCGTCGACCGGACATCCGTGATTTCGGCAAAATTCAAAGGGGTCACCCCGCGGGTGTCCCATCCCCTGGTTTAGATTGGATCATGGAAAAGAAGAAGAAACCCCGCCCCGCTCCGCCGCAGCCCGTCACCGAGATCGCCTTCATCCTCGACGGTTCGGGCTCGATGGAGGCCCATGTCGGGGCCGCCATCGGTGGCTTCAATGAATTCCTCGCCGACCAACAGCAGGTCGCCGGGATGGGCCGCCTCACGCTGGTGCTCTTCGATGATGTCATCGAGACACCGGTCGAGCACATCCCTCTCTGCGAAGTCGTGCCGCTCGACGGCCGCACCTACACGACGCGCGGTTGCACCGCGTTGATCGATGCCATCGGCCTGACGATCGAGTCGTTCGACCGGTGGATTGCGGCGACCCCCGCCGCCTCGGGGCCGGTCCAGGTGATCTTTGCCATTTTCACCGATGGACTGGAAAACGCCTCGAGCCGGTTCAGTTGGAAACAGCTCGCCGCCCGAATCAAGGAACGGCAGGAGAAAAACGGATGGCAATTCCTCTTCCTTGGAGCAAACCAGGACGCCATCGCCACCGCCGGCCAAATGAACATCCATGCCGGAAACGCCGCGACCGCGACCTTTTCGGACAAGGGCGTGCGTGGTTCCTCGCGGGCTTTCAGCCGCAAGGCGAAAGCAATGCGCGAATCGCTTCTCGCCGAAGAGGCCGTCCCGATGAGCGGGGACCTCCATCGTCCCCTGGATGAGATCCTCCGTGAAGAGGAAGAGCGGGATTGAACTCCGGCGGCCCGGGGTGATCCGGTGGCGCGGTGCCTGTCTTGTGACTTGAAGTCCGGGGGCACCGCTTCCACCCTGTCTCCCATGCCAGCCATGCCACGACATTTTCCCACCGGCCGAACCGTCGCCCTGGTGCTCGCCCTCACGGGATACGTGCTGCCCTTCCTGATCGAAATCCCCGGATTGAGCGACGCGGGCCATCGGCTCCTGTCCGTCTTCCTGCTCGCCGTCGTGCTTTGGGTGACGGAGGCCATCCCCCTTTTCGCGACCTCCGCGGTCGTCATCCTCCTGCTCGTCCTGACGCTCAGCAGCGCCGCCGTGCCCCTCGCCTGGGGCCTGCCGGATGGGTTCACCGGGGGGGCGGCTCCCGACTACACGCTCTATTTCTATTGTCTCGCCGACAAGGTCCTGATCCTGTTTCTCGGCGGCTTCTTCCTCGCCATGGGTGCGGCGAAATTCGGGCTCGACCGGAATCTGGCTTCACTCCTTCTCCGTCCCTTCGGCGACCGGCCCGCCCGTGTCCTCCTCGGGCTGATGCTCATCACCGGCATCCTCTCGATGTGGATGAGCAACACCGCCACCTGCGCCACGATCATGGCCGTGGTGCTGCCCCTGATCCACCGCCTCCCCGCGGAGGATCGGTTCCGCAGCGCCCTCGCCCTCGGCGTGCCCTTCGCCGCGAACCTCGGAGGCATGGCCACTCCCGTGGGATCACCACCCAATGCCATCGCCCTCGCCGCGCTGAAGGGGGCGGGGGAATGCTCCTTTCCCCAGTGGATGATGTTCGCGCTGCCCCTGACGCTCGTGCTTCTGGCCTTGGCCTGGTTGATCCTCGCCATGCTCTTCCGCACCACGACCGAACGGATCGACCTTTCCTTGAAGCCCGAATGGCAGACCAGCGGGCCGGCATGGATCTATTATCTCACCGCCGCCCTCACGATCGGACTGTGGATGACGGAAACCCTGCACGGGATCAATTCCTACGTCGTCGGTCTCGTGCCCGTGGCCGTGCTCCTCGCCACCCGGGTCGTGACGACGCGGGAGTTCCGCTCGATGGAGTGGGATGTGCTCTGGCTCGTCGCCGGAGGCATCGCCCTCGGCCAGGCGGTCTCCGCGACGGGTTTCGACCGCTGGGTCGTCGGTCTCGTCGATTGGCAGAGCATCCCCCTCTACGCCCTCGGCGGCGTCCTCGCCCTCGCCACCCTCGTCCTCAGCACCTTCATTTCCAACAGCGCCGCCACCAACCTGCTCGCCCCGATGGCCGTGGCCGTCGCCGGTTCCGCCGGATCGGGACCCGTCGCGGCGGTCGCGGCGGTGGCGCTGGGATCGTCGCTCGCGATGGCGCTGCCCATCAGCACCCCGCCCAATGCGATCGCCTATGCCAGCGGAGCGATCAAGACCCGCGACATGGCCGTGGCCGGAGTCCTGGTCGCCATCGTCGGCTGGTTGGCCCTCATCATGCTGCTTCCGGTCTTGCTGAATCTCAGCGGAGTCCGATAGTGCCGCGGGTCGGAGAAAATCGTCGTGTTCATGAGTCCCGAGGAAATTCCCATCTCCGGAAACGCGCTCTCCGATGAGGGACTCGACGCGCGTCTCCTCGAGACCAGCATCGCCCTCTTCGGCGAGGAGGGGACCCGGACCTATCGGGACAATGAAATCCTTCTCCGCGAAGGCGATCATCCCGGAGGCATCTGGCTCGTGATCCGGGGGCACGTCGAGCTTTTCCGCACCGTGGGCACCGAGGAGGTGATCTTCCATTTCGAATCGGCCGGACGGCTCGTCGGGCTGATGTCGCTTTCGGGAGGCCAGCCCTCGCTCTTCACCGCCCGCGCCAAGGGTCCCGTCGATACCCTGTTTCTTTCCGACGGGGAGATCCACCGCGGGTTGGCCGAATCGCCCAAGTTCACGACCTGCCTGCTCGGGGCGATGGTCCGCTCCATGGCGCGTCGCAACCGCCGGTCGGCCGAACTCCTCGTCGAAGTCCATGCCCTGAACCAACGGCTCGGGGCAAAACGCGACGAACTCCAGGCGACCCTCGAACACCTCCAGCGGGCGCAGGAGCAGATCGTCGCCTCCGAGAAAATGGCCACCCTCGGAAACCTCGCCGCGGGCATGGCGCACGAACTGAACAATCCCGTCGCCGCCATCCTCCGGGCGACCGAGTTCATCGCGGGAGACCTCGTCGCCCTCCTCGGGGAAACCCCCGGGCTCGCCACCGCCGCGGCCGCCCTGCCCATGGCGACGGGCCAAAAGCCGATCGGCACCGCCGCCGAGCGGGAGGCGAAGGCCCGGCTCGCCGCGGTCCTCGATGGCGACCGTGCCCTCGCCGCCCGTCTCTTTGCCGCCGGCGTGCGGGAGCCCGATGAGCTGGCGCGGCTCCTCGACGTCCAGCCGGGCATCCCGCGGCAGGACCGGATCAGGCAGATCGAAAGGGGCGGCGAGATCGGGTCGTCCCTGCGCCATCTCGGGAACTGCTCGAGACGCATCGCCGATCTCGTCCGTTCTCTCAAACTTTATGCCCGCGACGAGTCCGGTCCCTTCGAGGAGGTCGACCTCAATGCGACGATCGAGGACAGCTTCACGCTCCTCTCCGGCAAACTCAGCGGGATCACCATCGAAAAGGAATACGGCGAAATCCCGCTCCTCCCCGGTCATTCCTCCCGGCTCCAGCAGGTCTGGGTGAATCTGTTCGTCAACGCGGCCCAGGCCATGAATGGACAGGGTCGGCTCGCGGTGCGCACCCTCTTGCGTCCCGACGGCTGGGTCGAGGTGACCGTCGAGGACGACGGGCCCGGCATTCCCGCCGAGGTCCAGGGACGCCTCTTCGAACATCGCTTCACCACGCGCGGCGACCGCGTCGAATTCGGCCTCGGTTTCGGTCTGCCGATCAGCCGCATGATCGTCGCGAACCACGGCGGACGCCTCACCTTCGAGTCCAGACCCGGCCACACCCTCTTCCGCGTCGAGCTCCCTCCCCGCCCCGGCCTTTCCACCACCGAACCCTCCTGAAATGATCACCATCCTCTGCCTCGAAGACGAACCGGAAGTCCGCGACGCCATCCTCCGGGATCTCCGGCCCTTCGAAGAACATTTCCGCATCGAAGCCGCCGGCGACGCCGCCGATGCCGCCGCCATCCTGGGAGAACTCTCCCTCGCGGAGGATGAACTCGGCCTCGTCCTCTGCGATCACCGCCTCCCCGGGGAATCGGGCGTCGATTTCCTCGCGAAAATCCACGCCCGTGACTCGTGGCGGGCCGCGCGGAAAGTGCTCCTCACCGGACAGGCCGATCAGCGCGACACGATCCGGGCGGTGAACGAGGGCGGGCTGAACCACTACCTCGGCAAACCTTGGAAACCGGAAGAGCTCGTCGCCGTCGTGCGCGAACAGCTCACCCGCTACGTCCTCGAGACCGACGCCGATCCCTTGCCTTATCTCTCCGTCCTCGAGCCGGAGCCCCTCCTCAAACGCGTCGCGGCAAGAGGCGGCGGGCTCGTTTGACCTCCCTGCGTCCTCAATTCTTGTCCTGGCCGGGACAAGAATTG
>JALRFZ010000057.1 GCA_023253615.1 Verrucomicrobiales bacterium
GATCTGCAGGTGGCGGTAATCGACGATATCGATGCGCAGCATGGGGATGTGCTCCTCACGGAGGACGTCGATTCCGCGGGGGTCGTCCACCATCACTCCGAGGCGGCGGGCGGCGGCGAGCCGGACGTCGGCGGACTGGAGGCGGTTGAGCAGTCCGATGAGGGAGGAGTTCGGCGCTCCCATGCCGGTTTCGGGCAAGCCGGGGTCGGCGACCGGTGTGCCAAAGGATCGAACCTGGACGAGGGAGATGGCACTGAAAAGCGGAGTGGCGTAAAGGAAGTAGGTGATTCCGGCGAGAAGTCCGATACAGAGAACGACCAGCATGAGCCGGAGGTGCTTCGCGTAGCCGAAAAACTGAGCGACAAGACGCGAGGGATCGAATGCCGGAGGAGCCGCGGTCGGGGATGCTTGCATCGGGAGGAACCAGGGAGGAGAAAGAGTGGGAGGGTGGACCCACCCCGGTGAAGCCCGGGGCGGAGACGAAAAACAAAACTAGCGGCCGGCGATTTTCCGGGCGGATCTGGGTGTGGCGAGGAGAGGTTTGAGGAAACTCCAGTTGCCCAGGAACAGGCACCGCAGAGCGTAGATTGCCAGACCGAGCAGGGGGAGGCAGAGAATGAGCAGGAACCACAACACTTTGGCAAGCGTCCCGATGGGAAGGGAGCGGACGCTTGCAAACGCGGCAAAAAGCAGGAGGAGCCAGACCAGGGCCAGGCCCCAATAGACTCCCGGATGCAGGGTGACCACCTCGAAGGTCAGGAATCGGAGGATGACTTCTTGCATGGATGGAGGTAAGTGGAGGGATTCGGAAAGAGTCGAAAGGAAAGGGGAAGGAGCAACGGAGACCTCAGAGTTTAAGATAGGCGGAGTGTCCCGCAAACGAAAACGGCGTCATCTCCGGAAAGGTCGCTGGAGAACCAATCGGCCGATGGGGAGGAGAAGGAAGGGAGGCTTCAGAGGTTCTTGAGGATGTAATCCCAGGTCCAGAAGGTCAGCCAGGTCATTGCAAACGAGGTGGCGAGATCGAAGACCCCGAACCGGTTCCAGAGAGCCTTGATTTTTTCGGGGAACCGTAGCTCGGGAACGAAGGCCGGCTTTTCGTTGGAGGGGGGATCGACTGAGGCGGTCGCGGATGCCGCGGATGCCGCGGATGCCGTTGTCGGGAGAGTAACCGGGGCGGGCGCTTCCGCCGGACCGATCCCCGTCGCGGCGGGCGGAGCGGAGGAATCGTGCGCTTCCGGACCGGTGGAGCCCGATTCCGCGGTGGTGGTCCCGGTCGCGGCGAGCGCGGCCTCGTCGGCTTTGCGGAGCCGGTGCATGGCCGCGGAGGCGGCGATGATGAGAAAGTATTCGGTATGGTACTCCCGGTTGATCATCCAACCAGAGATGAGGTTGCCGAAGAGAAAGAGGAGAAGGACGCGACGACATCGTTCCTGCAACGGATCGTTCGTCCGGAAAAAGAGGGTCGAGTGCAGCGCGCACCACAGGGCCGCGAAATAGAAAAACAGACCGTAACGCCCGAGATCGGCCGCCACCTGGACATAGCTGGAATGGGTCGCCTTCGGGATGATCAGAGTACGGTTTCCCTCGCGCCAGGGGATCATCGCGAGAAACTGCCGCCAACCCTCGCCCGTCGCCTTGTTTTTCGTGACGGTGCGGGCCATCTCCCAGGCCAGGAGGCGCCCCTGCACCCCCTCGTCCGCGCGGAGATTGTTCATTTCGCTCATCCGCGGCAGGAAACTCAGTGCGGAGACCCCGACGGTGAGGGCGCCGGCGACGGCGATCGCCTGGAGCCATCGTGGTTTTCCGAGAATGAGGGCGATCACCAGCAGGATCGCACCGACGAGGTAGCCCCCTTTCGACTGGGTCAGCCACGCGCAGTAGAAGACGGTCGCGGCAATCAGGGGGAAACCGGCGGTCCGGGCCATTGGCGTCCCCTTCCAGAAGTAGAGAACGTATCCCGCCGGGATCGCCACCACGATGCTGTGGGCGAGGGCGTTCGGGTTGTTGTGCATGTAGGTGCCGAGGGAGAGACGGCCCATTTGCGTGTAAAGAAGTTTCTGCGCTCCCGTCGGGTCGATCCCGATCGTGCTGAGCACGCCAAAGAGGGCGAGGACGAAAAGCAGCACCGTCCAGACGCCGAGATATCGCCGCAAGCGTTCCCAACTGTTGACCGATTGGACGGTCAGGGCGTAGTAGGCGAGAAAAGGAAGCACGCCCATGATCGAGCCCCCGCCGTAGAAGAGGATGTATCCGAGATAGGCGAGCATCGCCCAGTCGTGAGGCGTCCGGGCGAAGCCGGGCAGGGGCGAGGGCCGCGAGCGGGCCGCGACAAGGGTGAGGAGCCATGCGCCGACCAGGGGTTTGACGATCTCAAAACCCGACAAACCCGGGACCCAATCGTGCGGACGAAGGTAATAGATGGCTAGAAAGAGCAGGGAGAAGAAAAACTCCATCGGTCCTCGGGGAGACGTGCGGTCAGGGCACGCGGATCGGATTCACCGGGGATGAGACCGTGGTTTCCGGATCTCCCGCGCGGCATCCGCAATCTACGCACATTGTCCCGGAGGGGAAGTCTTTTCCACCTTGAAAACCCACGACGGTGAAACCGGCACTTTTCGGGAGAAGCCTTTTCCGCGGCTCTCTGGAAAGAGGGCCGGGAGGGAGGGCGGCGGCTCCGCCCGGCGGACCTTCCGTGACGTGATCCTGTCTTTGGCAGGAAAATTGCTTGCCCCGACGGGTGTTTCATAGACAATCTTCTTCGAGTCCGGTTTGGTGGATCCTGGATCCCCCGGTTCCGGACGATTCTTGTATCAAAATGTGCGGCATTCTCGCCTGGTACTCCCCGGAACCGTCCGAAGACCGGCTGCTTCGCGTGACGGAGGCGACCCGTCGCATGGCTCATCGCGGTCCCGATGGGGAGGGCGTCTGGTTGAGCGGTCCCATCGCCCTCGGGCATCGCCGCCTCAGCATCCTCGACGCCGGTGGCGGACACCAGCCGATGGAGCGGGGTCGGGGACGTTTCGTTCTCACCTACAACGGCGAGATTTACAACTACCGCGAAATCGCCCGGGAACTCGCGGCCCGCGGTGCCGTTCTGCAAACGCGGTCCGACACCGAGGTGATCCTCGCCGCCTACGAGGAATGGGGCTCCGACTGCGTCCATCGCTTCGTCGGCATGTTTTCGTTCGCCCTTTGGGACGCGGAAAAAGAGCTGCTTTGGGTGGTGCGCGACCGTCTCGGTGTCAAGCCTCTTTACTACACCACGGATGCGAAGGGGGGCTTTGCCTGCGCTTCCGGGATCGGACCGCTCTTCACGCTCGGCATCGCCCGGCCACAGCTCAACGAGGCGGGACTCGACGCCTATTTCACCCTCGGTTATGTCCCCGCACCCGAAACGCTCTTCCAAGGCATTCGCAAACTCGAGCCCGGCCACGAGCTGTTCATCGATCGAAGCGGAGTCGTGGAGCGCGTCTACTGGGATTGTGCCGCCGCCGCCGCCGAATCGTGGTCCGAGCAGGAATGTCTCGATCGTCTCGGACCCCTCCTCGAGGATGCGGTAAGCGGGTGTCTCGTCAGTGACGTGCCACTGGGTGCCTTTCTCAGCGGTGGACTCGACAGCAGCGCGATCGTCGCCCTCATGCATCGCTGCGGGGTGCGTCCCGTCCACACGTTGACCGCGGGCTTCGCTCGATCCGGCGAGACGTGCGAAAGCTCCTGGGCCGGTCTCGTCGCCCGCCATTTCGATTGCCGCCATGAGCTGGTCGACCTGCCTCCGGAAGATTTTCTCGATGGCATCGCCACGCTCGTGCGCCACACCGAGGAGCCACTCGTCGAGCCATCCGGGATCGCTCTCCATCAGCTCGCGAAACATGCCCGCCCGGAACTTGCCGTGATGCTCTCGGGCGAAGGTGCCGACGAGGTATTCGGAGGCTACGGGCTTTACCGGCGGATGCTCCGTCTCGGGCACCTGCGGCGCGTTTTGCCCCTCGGCGCCGGGGGGCTGCTGCGTCGCCTCTCGCGTGGCGGCAAGGACGCTTGGGTGAAATACGCCGATTGGTTCGACCTCCCGCTGGAGGAGAGTTACCGTGGTACCTCGGCCTTGCTTTCCGACGGCTTGCGCGAGCGTTTTTACGAGCCCGCGTTCAACGAAGCCCGGGGAACGTATCTGGAATCGACCTTCGCGCGGCATTTCGCGAGGGTTCCCTTGGAAGCCGGCCCCCTCGCACGCATGCTCTATGTCGATCGACGCACCTGGCTTGCCGACGACCTGCTCCTCAAGGCAGACAAGATGACGATGGCCGCATCGGTCGAGTTGCGGGTTCCCTTTCTCGATCACCGCGTCGTGGAGATGGCCGCGAGGCTTCCTTCGCGTCTTCTCATCCGGGGCCGGGAGGGGAAATGGATCTTGAGGCAGGCCATGGCCCGGGAACTTCCCCAACCGATCCTGCAAAGACGGAAAATGGGGTTCCCCGTTCCGGTGGGATCCTGGTTTTCGGGGCCTCTCCGCGAAACGCTCCGCGAACGGCTCCTCGAACACGACTCCCTCCCCTGGTTCCGGCGCCCGGCGATCGTGGACCTCATGGAGAACGACCGGGACCGGACGGAAGGGAGAAACCGCCTTCTCATGGGACTTGTCGTGCTGGAGGAGTGGCGGAGACAGTTCGGAGTTTGAACCGCCCGTTGCCCCCGGACTCGAGCGCGCGACTTCGCGGGGCGTGCGACAAGATCCTCAGGGTGTGTTCGAAAACCGGGAAGGGCGCGGTTTTGGCGGGGGGATCGGAAAGTCGGGCTCGCAAGTGGGACGGGGGAGGGACGAACGCGGCCCTTTTCCGCACGGCCGCGTTGCTCCTCGCGCACGGAGGGAGCGCTCGCCCGTCGTGCCTTGCCGGACGGAAAAACGGCTCGATTCTCAATACACCCCGGTTTTCGACCAAACCCTACGGCTCGGACGAGGCCAGATCGAAAAAATCCTTCACCCGATCGCGGATGTCGAAGCGGCCGCGGATCCAATCCGGTCCGTTCGACGCCAGTTCACGCCGGAGCCGGTGATCCACCTTCAGCCGGAGGATCGCGTCTGCAAGCGCGGCCGGATCTTCGGTCGGCACCAGCAGTCCCGTCCTGCCGTCGGCGACGACTTCCGGGACGCCTCCGACGGCAGTGGCGATCACCGGGACCCCGAGGAGTTGTGCCTCGGCGATGGAGAGGCCGAAGGATTCCGCGCGGGAGGCGCTGACATAGACGTCGGCGGCCACGAAGGCCTCGTAAGGGAAGTTTTCCAGAAAGCCGAGGAAATGCACCTGTTCCGCGACGCCAAGCGTCGCGGCCAGGGCGCGGTATTCGGCGGCGTCCCCCCCGCCGATCAGGATCAAGGCGACGCCCTGGTGCGAATGCTTCACGATCCGCAAAGCCCGCAACAAGACGTCGATTCCCTTGCGATGGATCATCGACCCCATGAAGAAGAGGACGAAACGGTCTTCAGGGATGCCCAGATCCTCACGGAGATTCCGGGTAACGCCCGCGCGGGTGTAGTTCCGGATCTCGATGCCGTTGTAGATCACGTCCATCGGCGTCCGGATGTGATGGTGTTCGAGAAAATGCCGGTTTGCTTCCGAGACGCAGATGACCCGATCGACGAACGAGGTCAGGAGCCGGAGCTTCGACAAATGCAGGTGGCGGAACTTGAGGTCCGCCACCGGGCGGATCTCGCCGTGGTAATGAAAGAGGCATCGGATCCCCCGCTTGCGGAGACGCCGGAAGAGTCCGGCGAAATTCAGGGACGTGCAAAAGTGGAAATTCACGAACCCGGGTCG
Organism: Verrucomicrobiales bacterium; assembly: GCA_023253615.1. Taxonomy (GTDB): domain Bacteria; phylum Verrucomicrobiota; class Verrucomicrobiia; order Verrucomicrobiales; family DEV007; genus Arctic95D-9. The sequence continues at coordinate 5,814 of JALRFZ010000057.1, forward strand.
GATTTGTTCGGCGAGATCCAACAGGGAACGATTGAAGGTGAGCGTGTTCCACGGCAGTGGGAGGACGTGCAGGGTGGCTCCCAGGGCCCGGAGTTTTTCCGCGATCCCGGGGTGGGAGATTCTCGTGAAGACGAAATCGATCCGCTGATTCCTCCGGGCCGCCTCGGCGGCCAGCTCGAGAAACAGATCGGTGGAGCCGCATTCTTTTTGGAGATGGAAGAGAAGGACGACCAAGACCCCGGGAGAGGGTGCGGCGGTTGCCGGGAAATCGGTTGACGGGTGCATGAGGAAACAGGGGCAAAGGGAGTCGAAAACGCCCGGAAACGAAAGGAGGTTTCCTACCACTCTCCGTTCAAATCGCGAGCCGGAATTTCGCAGGCACGGGAGCCGCGCGCACCGTTTCCTGACAGAGGCCGGTGGGCCGGTGGAACCATCCGGCCCGGTGTCCTTTCCGCCAAACGATTCCCCCAGCCCGTCGCCTGGCGGCTGGATTTCCGGAGGAAGGAGCCGGAGGGAGGCATGCGCGCGAGTAATCCGCGATTCGCGATCCGATGCCCGGATGGCCGATTTTCCGTTGCCGGCGGAATGACTCTTTCGCGGGAGAGGACTTCGCGTATCCTCTCCGCATGGTCAGCGTTGTCATCCCTGCCTACAATTACGCGAAATTTTTGCCTGATGCCATCGAAAGTGCACTCGGGCAGGGCTCGCCGGGTTGTCCGGTCGAGGTCGTCGTGCTCGATGACGGATCGACCGACGACACTCCGGCGGTGGCGGCCGCTTTTGGTTCGGCGATCCGTTATCAGCGCCAGGAAAACGCCGGACTTCCGGCCGCGCGCAATGCGGGGATGCGCGCCGCCTCGCACGACCTCGTGATTTTCCTCGACGCGGACGACGCGCTCCTTCCCGGGGCGGTCACCACCCTCATCGGGTCGTGGAAGACCTGTGATCCACCTCCGGCGGTGTTGGCTTCCCGGAATCTCGAGATGGACGCGGAAGGGCGTCCGCTCGGGCCGATCCCGGCTCCGGGCACCGGGGCCATTTCTCCGGTGAGTGCGCGGGACCTCGTGATCCGGAACCGCTTTGCCACGACGGTGCTCGCGGACCGTCGGATCCTTCTCGCGCTCGGCGGATTCGACGAGAGCCTGCCCGCCTCCGAGGATCGCGACATGTGGATCCGGGTGGCGGCCTCCCATCCCGTTCTCCTTCTCGACCGCCTCACTCTCGCCGTCCGCAAACACGGGGCCAACATGTCCAAGGCGGCGACCCGGCAGAGCCTCGCGATCGACCGGGTCCTGGCGAAGGCGTTCGCGGATCCGGCCCTGCGGCTGGACTCCCGCGACCGCCGCCTCGCCCGGGCGGTGCGTCACTATCAGACCGCGCTGATGCGGTCCAATGCCGGGGAGACGCGTGCGGCGTTGGCGGAAATGGCCAGGTCGCTCGCCCTCGTCCCCTTGGGAGGGGCGGGCGACGATGTCCTGCCACCCGGAGCCCGATACCGGGGGTTGGCGAGTCTCTTCCTGAAGAGCCTGTTTTCCTCCCGGTCCATGGCGGGTGAATCCAGCGCGGCTCTTTCCCGCGAAGTCTCCGGGATACCCGCCGCGACGTTGGCGGGGGAGGGGGTCACCGTTCTGATCCCCTCCTACAATTACGCCCGATATTTGCCCGAAGCCATTGATTCCGCTCTCGCGCAGACCCATCCGCACGTCGAGGTGCTCGTGATCGATGACGGCTCCACGGATGAAACCCCCGAGGTCCTCTCCCGTTATGGCGATCGGATCCGATCGGTTCGCCAGGAAAATGCGGGCTTGTGCGCGGCCCGGAACCGGGGCCTTGCCGAAGCGACCCACGAGTTTGTGGTCCTGCTGGATGCGGATGACGTGTTGGATGTGAAAATGATCGAGGAATCGCTCAAGGCGCTCGAGCGTCTCAGGCCTCCCGCCGCCGTGGTGGGCCATATCAGCCGGCGGATCGATGAGAAGGGAGAGGCAATGCCTTTTTTCGGGATTCCTGAGAAACGTTCCCTCGACTGCACAAACCTCGACTTTTTGCTGGTGAACCGCTTTGCTCCGATCGTGCTCGCACACCGGGCCACGTTGCAGGAATGCGGGGGATTTGATCCGGCCTTCCGGGCAAGCGAGGATCGCGATATGTGGGTGCGCGTTTCAGCGCGCCACCGCGTCCATCGACTGCCGGACGTCCTCTCCTCCAAGCGTTGCCACACCAGCAACAT
>JALRFZ010000090.1 GCA_023253615.1 Verrucomicrobiales bacterium
ACTTTGAAGTAAAGGAGGGCGGAGGGAATGTCCTCCTGGAGCGGGCCGGGGATTTCCTCTCCTTTCTCGGCACCCAGCTCGGCGTGCTTTCGCCCGGCACGGCCTTTGTTCTCTTTTCCCTGGCACTGGGAGGTCTCCCCCTGCTCCGACGGACGTCCCGGCCGCACCGCTTCCTGCTGGTCTTCGGAGCGTTGCCGCTCGCCTTCATGCTGTTGCTCGCCCTCCGGCAGGGACTGCAGCCGAATTGGGCCGCGGTCTTCTACCTTTCCGGGATCATCCTCGTGGCGGCCTGGTACCGCGGCACCCTCACCGCCGCCTTTCCTCCCGCTCCTTGGCGCCGGCTTTTTCCCGTGACTCTTGCCGTCGGGTTTCTCCTCGTCGGCTATTTTTACGCTGCCTCTCCCCTTTTCTCGGCATTGGGCAAGTCGGGCCACACCGCCGATCCCAACCGGCGCCTCCTCGGCTACGAGGATCTCGCCGAGTCCGTCCAGGCGGTGAGGGAAAAACTGCCGGATACCGATGATCCTTTCCTCCTCGTCATCGGTCACCGCGATCTCACCAGCCATCTCGCCTTCGGTCTGCCGGACCAGCCCCGCGTCCACAATCTCGATCCCCGCCCGGGCATCGATTCCCAGTACGAAATGTGGAACCTTCGCGATGCCCCGGCACTCGTCGGGCGCGACGCGCTGATCCTCTATCCGGAGAGCGAACGCCTCCCGAAGCGCTTCGCACGCTCCTTCGAATCCGTGGAGAAGCTCGAGACGATCCGCGTGAAGCTCCAGAACCAGGAAAAACGCTACGTCGTTTTCCTCGCCCGCGGGATGACCGCCTGGCCGGGCGAATGATCAAGGCTGGACGATGGCGAGGTCGCCGACCTTCAATCTGCCGAAAAGATAGCGCGCCCCTTCGTAACTGAGGCGGATGCATCCGTGGGAGGCGGGATAACCCGGCAGATGCCCCTGGTGCAGGCCGAAGGCCGCGAAGCTGAAACGTTGGAAGAAGGGCATGCTCGAATGGTAGATGTTCGAGGTGTGATGGCGGTTCTGGTCGCTGATGACATACTCCCCGGTCGGGGTGCGGTATCCCGACTTGCCCGTCGAGCAGGCCGTCGAATAGGTAGCCACCCCGTTTTCGTAAAGAGTCACCCGTTGGCTCGAGAGATCGACCACGACGTAGCGCGGCTGGGGATTCGGCACCCGGCCGATGAGGCAGATCTGCTGCAGGCGGGTGTCCTTGAACCAGGATCCGATGATCGCTCCGGAAAGATATTTCCGGGAGTAGGCGCGGCCGTTCGCTCCGGCGTCCATGAGGGCCTGCGCCACCTCGTGGTTCCGCTGCGCCGACGCCAACATGATGGGCCGGATCCGCGCATCGACCTGGAGGTGGTAGCGGAACGTGGTGCTCTCGAATTTTTCGCGGAACGAAGCTGAAGCCGGAACCTTCTCATCAGCATCGAGCTCGATTCCGGCCTTGATCAGGGCCACCGCCACGTCCGTCATGCCATTCGCGATGGACCATCCGATGAGGGAATGCCCGTCGCTCGTCTTCACGCCCTTCACCGACGCCCCCTTTTCCACGAGAGCGAGCGCGACGTCGGCATTGCCCTCGCGGACGGCTTTGGAAAGCCACGTTTCCTTCTCATCGTAGCGGGCGTTCGGATCCGCCCCGCCATCGAGGAGGACGCGCGCGGCGGCGTAGCGCCCGTTCGTCAGACAATAATCGAGCGGATCCTGCCCGTCGGGTCCCGGCTGACGAGGGTTCGCCCCGGCCGCGAGGATGAGTCGGATGAGATCATCCTGCCCCGTCAGCAACGCGGCCCAGAGGTTGTCGCCGATCCTGGCTCCGGCCGCGAGCAGCGTGCGCACCGCACCGGTCGCGCCCGTGCGCACGGCGGCATCGAAGACCCGCTCGTCCGATCCGGGAAACGTCGATTCGGGATCGCCGCCGGAATGGAGCACGAGACTCATGAGAGGATCGTCGCGCCGCTCGAAGGCCTTGGCGAGGAGAGCCTGCTTGTCCACCACGGCACCCGCGCGGATGAGCTGACCGGCAATCGCGAGATTGCCCGAATCGACCGCGGCCATCAGCGGTGTGGCCGCTCCAGCGCCGGTGAAAGACGCGTCGGCCTTGGCTCCGAGGAGGATGTCGACGAGATCGAGATCCTCGCTCTCCACCGCGGCGAGGAGAGGTGATTTCTTCTCCGCGGAGAGCACCTCGCACTTCGCCCCCTGGGCGAGGAGACGCTTCGTCAGGTCGTGGTCGCCCGCGGCGACGGCTTCGAAAAGGATCGGATCTCCGGAGATCCCCGCGACTTCGGGCGTCGCCCCGGCCTTGAGCAACGCGTCCTGCTGGGCGCGGTCGCCCGCGGCGATGGCAAAGCTCAGCGCGGTCATTTCACCGCCTTTTCCATCGCGGGTCTTCGCGTTGATGTCGGTCTTGGCCGAAAGCAGCAGATCAAACTCCGCCGCGCTGCCATCCTTGACCGCCTCGATCAGGAGCGATTTGCCCGAAACCCCGCGGGTGTTCGGATCCGCGCCGGCATCGATGAGCCGCTGCATCAAGGTCACGTCTCCCTTCTCCGCGGCGAGGGCCAGGGCCGTGATCGGCTGGGTGCCGCGGTAATCGACATCGACCCCTTTTCCGAGAAGGTAGTCGATCATCGCGGAGTCGCCGGAGCGGACCGCCTCCATCAGGAAGGGCAAGCCCGGCTCGACATCCACCTCGAGACCCGCGCCTTTGCCGATGAGCTTTTCGACCAAATCAAAATCCCGTTCCCGGAGGGCCACGGCCAAGGGGGTCTCCCGCTCGGGCTCGGAGACGCGGTTGATCGATTCCGCGACGGCCTCGCGGGCCATGAGGAAGTCGATCGAGGGGTGATTGCCCGCTTTCACCGCCGCCAACAAGGGGGTGAGGCCCCGATCATCCCCGCTCCCGAGGCTGATCCCGGCGATCTCGAGTTGCTCGAGAAGGATCAGCTCGCCCTTGCGCGCCGCTTCGATCGCACTCGCGGGAGCCAGATCGACGCCCCGCTCGGCGAGGAATCGCTTGGCCTTCCGGGTCACCTCGTGCCGCACGTAGTAGTCGGTGAGGATCGCACCCGCGAGAAGCGAGAGCGTGAACACCGCGAGGAGAAAGGTTCTGAAGAAAAGGGCCGCGGGATTCATCCGGGATCAATCAATCATTCAATCGACGCGCCTGACGCCTGTCTGTGGTGCATCGGGCGCGTTTACGATAGCACCAATCCGGCCACACGAAACGTCTTTCGCATGGCGTTTTCGCCCCAAGTGCCTCCGGGCGCGCCACGGCGGGGTCACACCACCACCCGCAGGGCGAGCGGCAGGACCCGCACGAGCTGGGGCGTCTTCGCGATGACATCCCCGTCGACCTGGATGTCGAGCACGGGTTTCGTCCGGATCTCCACCGTCTCCACCGCCCAGTGCGTCACCATCTGGGAAGCATCGAGATCGGGAAACTCGTCCTTGATGAGCCGGTCGAGCCCGGTCATTTTGCCGGCGAGCTGCACGATGCCCTCGATATTGGCCCGCTTGAGAAGAAACACGTCGAGCTTGCCGTCGCTGACCTCCACCGAGGGCGCGAGGGTGAGGCGCCCCACTCCGACGGTGCCGGCGTTGGCCACGACACAGGCCACGCCGTTCGCCTGCACCATTTCCTTGCCGTCGATGAAGAGCTCGTAATCGGCCTCGGGGATTTCCTGCAGTTTCTTGATCGCCGCCCAGACGTAGGCCCACTTTCCGAACTGGTCCTTCATCTCGCGCGTCGCCTCCTGCACCACCCCGACCTCGATGCCGCAGCCGATCCGGAGGAGGAAGGGCTGGTCGCCGATCATGCCGACATCGATCCGGCGGGTTGAAAACTCGTCGCCACAGATGAGCTCGCAGGCTTTCTCCAATTGCGTCGGCAGGCGCAGTTCCGACGCCACGAGATTGCCCGTGCCACCGCCCAGGATCAGCATCGGGACATCACTCTCGAGCAGGCCCGAGGCCACCTCCATCACCGTGCCGTCGCCGCCGTAGACGGCGACCACCCCGGCCCCGGCCGCGACCGCTTTCCGCGCGAGAGTGGCTCCGTCGCCCGCTCCGTGGGTGATCGAGATATCCCAGTAGATCCCCGCGTCGCGGAACGTCTGGTTCAGGATGGCCAGCAAGGGAATACGACGCGACGGCGCCGGATTCACGATGACGTGAACCGACTCCGGTTTCGGATGGCGTTCGGACTCCGGGGATTTGCTTGCCATGTGGTTGAATAGTAGGCTGTGATTGCAAAATCGTCACATGGATTGTCGTCACATTTCGCGGTTGCCCCCCGCCCCCGCTCCGGGTCGATGTGACAGGAATGTCACGGGCTCGACCTTTCCATTCGCGGAAGTCACTTGACACTGCTCACGAACCAGCCGCCACCCCGATTTCATGCCCACCATTCTGATCGTCGACGATGAGGAAGACATCCGCGAACTCATCGCGGTGAACCTGATGCGCGAGGAGGATTACAAACTCCTCGAAGCCGTCACCGGGCTCGAGGCGCTCGCGCTCGCCCGCGGCTCGAAACCCGATCTGATCATCCTCGACCTGATGTTGCCGGAGATGGACGGGCTCACCGTTTACAAGAATCTCCGCGACGATCCCCGCACGAAATCCATCCCCGTGATCATGCTCACGGCACGGGGCCGGCTCGAGGAGAAGATCACGGGGCTCGAGCTCGGGGCCGACGACTACCTTTCGAAGCCCTTCAGCCCGAAAGAGCTGATGCTGCGAGTGCGCAACCTCCTTCGCCGCACCAATCCCCTGCAGGGGGGCAGCGTCGTCGAGATCGGTCCCTTCAGCCTCGACAAGAGCGCCCTTAAGCTGCATCTCGAAGGCAATTCGATCGAGCTCACCGCGACCGAGTTCAAGCTCCTGCTGCTCATGATCGAGTCTCCCGGCATCACCCAGGAGCGCGGCGACCTGCTGAAGAAAGTCTGGGGCTACAACGACCTCATCCAGACTCGCACCCTCGACACCCACATCAAGCGGCTCCGCGAAAAGCTGGGCAGCCATGGAAATTCCATCGAAACCGTGCGTGGAGTGGGCTATCGTTTCCAAGAGGCCTGATCCACCGGCCTCGTCATCCTCTTCAACGAGAGAACCCCGGACTTGGACTCTCCCCTGCTCACCCTCCTGGCCTTCGGCACCGCCGTCTGGTTCGCCTTCCGCTATTACCGGCTGAAGCGTGGCATCAGCGCATTCGCCCATGCCCTTCGCTCGGCCCCGCCCGACGAGGCGATCGAATTGCCGCGTTTCTCCGAAGTGCCGGCGCTCTACGAATTCCGCAAGGTCCTCGCCGACACTCTTTCCGAGGCGAGCCTGCTGCGGGATTCCGAGAGGAAACAGCGCGAGTTCCAGGATGCCCTCCTCAACGAGATCAAGGATGCCATTTTCATCCTCGACCGGAATCGTGAGATCCGCTTCCTCAACGAAGCCGCGCGGCGCCTTTTCCCGAGCCAGCAGCCCTATCAATCGCGCGATTTCCTGGAGGTCTGCCGGGACCACCGCGTCGAGGACACCCTCGGCCTCGCCGAGGAACTGGGTTCGAAAGTCTCCGACCACATCACCCTGCGGGTCAATGACGGTCCGGGAGGCCGCCTCCGCGACATCACCCTCCTCGTCGAGGCCGAGCCTCTCGTCTTCGGGCAGAGCACCGGCACCTCGGGCTCGTGGATCCTGATGAAGGACATCACCGCCGAGCTCGAGACCGAGCAGATCCGGCGCGATTTCGTCGCCAACGCCTCGCACGAGCTCCGCACCCCGCTCTCCATCATCAACGGATACCTCGAGACGATGGATGAGCCCGACACCGACCTCGGCCAGGCCGTCTACCGCCGCGCCATCCGCACGATGCGGAAACACGGCGAACGCATCGCCCGCATCATCGAGGACATGCTGATGATCTCGAAGCTCGAGAGCGCGGCGGACCTCCTCACCTTCGAGCCCTTCGACCTCCGCGACTCCGTCGAGGAAATGATCCGCCAGCTCGCCCCCATCATCGAGGCGAAACACGCCCGTGTCGCGGTGAAGGCCGACCCGGCCCAGGATTGGACGCTGGTGGGCGACCGCTTCTACTGGGACCAGATTTTCTTCAACCTCATCGAAAACGCCCTCAAACAGAACGGCGAACCCGGCCTGCACGTCACCATTGCCTTCAGCCGCGAGGAGGGGCGCTACCTCGTGCGCGTCATCGACGACGGTATCGGCATCCCCGCGGCGGACCTCCCGCTCATCTTCAAACGCTTCTACCGCGTCGAGAAACATCATGCCCAAACCCAGGTGAAAGGCACCGGCCTCGGTCTTTCCATCGTGAAGCGCGCCGTCGAGGCCCATCACGGCCGCATCGAGGTCGAGAGCCAGCCCGGCGTCCGCACCACCTTCACGATCACCATTCCGCAGAGTTTCGTGCGGACGCCCGATACCCCCCTGAAGCGCGACGGCAGCGAAGCCTGACCTGACAGGGTCGCCCCGGTCATCCGACCCTGTTCAGTCCACCACCTTCACCAACGCCTCGCTCCACCGCGGTAGCCGGAGACCGTCCGACCGGGCCACGTCGGCGGTGATGACCCGCACCCCTGCCGCAGCGTCGGCAGGGATCGTCAGGGAAAACCGCACCTCGCCCTCGCTCCGCGGCGCCACCTCGCATGTGGTGGCCGCCCCTTCCCCGCCGAAAGGCGGGTGCCACGCCACCGTGTAGGTCTCCGCCCGGGAGGCATGATTCGAAAGGCGCATCGCGAACGAGACCGTCTCGCCCCG
>JALRFZ010000126.1 GCA_023253615.1 Verrucomicrobiales bacterium
CCACGATCTGGATGGCCACGCGCGGCTGACCGTTGAAAAGCCTCGCCAGCACGATGGGAAAGATCGCCGCCGGCATCGACGCCTGCACTACGAGGAGCCGACGCAGGTCATCCGGGAGCGGGAGAAAATGGGCCGCAGCGAGGATGAGGGAAGCATGGAGACCGAGTCGCACGATCACGCTGGACAGCCCCACGCGGAAAATGTCGGTAAAGATCCCCTCCCGCAGAAACCGGCCCATCGTCGCCCCGATCATGAAGATCGACATGGGCACCGCACAGCGCCCGAGCATGTCGAGCGAAGTGTGGACGACGCCCGGGATGTATCGGTAGGCACCCGTATAGTTCAGCACCAGCGCGAGGATCACCGCGAGAAAAGGACCATTCACGAGAGCGCGGAGGCCCGCCTTTCCCGTCAGAATCGCCAGCCCGGCCGTCCACATCGCCAGTTCCACCCCGATCCCGAAGATGAACATGAGGCCCGATGGCCCCTCGTTGCCGGGAAACAGATCAACCAGCAAAGGCAGGGCGATGAACCCGTAATTCTGGATGCCACTGCTGATCGTGAAAGTGCGGAGGCCCGTGCCGATCCTCATGCCTCCCGCCAGCCCCGCGAGCCAGGCGATCAAAAACCCGCCGAGAATCAGCACAAATCCGAGCCCGATCGCCCACCCGGCCGTCGCCAGCTTCTGCAGAGCCGGGTTCCCCGGCACGAGCGAGAGGATGAGACAGGGCGCGAGGAGATTCATCCCCAGCTTCATCATTCCCGTTTCCGTCTCCTCACTGAGCCAGCCGCGGCGATGGAAGAGCAATCCCGTCGCGATCACGAGAAAGACCGGAAGGATCGCCGAAAAAATCGTACCGTATGAGGGCATCGGGCCGGATCGTGAGCGGGGCGAAATCGATCAAGGAAGCAGCACCCAGGGAAGGCTTGGATACTTCTCGCGAAACTCCTCACGCACGCCGATGTCGCCGGAGAATCCCCAACCAAGCATCTGCCAGCGACCGTCCGGATCCTGTTTGACAAGCGCGAGAAAATCCAGCTCCAGGGAAAAGGCCGCATCTCCATCCGCGGGAGGCGCGCCGTCCACCGTGGCCACGTTTCCGCTGAAAGTGCCCCAACCCTCGAAGGTCCGGACCTCGCCCGTGAATTGCACCTTGCTGCCAATGTAGGCCGAGATCGGCCCCCGCATTGAATCCATGATTTCCTTCCGCTCCGGGGATCCCGCGACCGGCTCGGAGACCTCCACCGCGCCCAGTTTTTTGGCGAACTTTACCTTCGCCGGATCCTTGAGCCGCAGCAGCCCGTCGCGATCCTCCACCAATTCGCCTTCACCGATCCACAAAGAGCCTTGATCGAGCTTGTAGATCACCTCCTCGGCTTGGTCCGCCCCCTCGATCGTGTAGCGGTGCACGAGCCGTAACACGCCATCCTCATTGAGATTTCCCTCCAGCGAACCTCGCGTCCCGTGGGCTTCGGGCACCTCCCACGTTTGGTAGCCGCTCACCTCGCCTTCCGAGAGATACAGCACGATCCGCGTTGTTTCCGCCTCCGTCGCCGATTCGAAGTAAAGGGTTTCTTCCGCCGATGCGACGGCGAAGCTGAGGAGGACGAGGAAACTGAGGATCGTTTTCACAACACGCAGGTAGTCCCTGCGCGCCCGATTTTCAAACAGCTCGCTCGCCGATTTTCACCACCCTTCCCTCACAGCCCCGCCATCACGTTCCAGACGCGCACGATCTTCGACTTCACGCTGGCGAGATCCGTCGTGTAATTCGTCACGAAAAGGGCGAAGGCATATCGTTTGCCCGACCGTGCATCGACGTAGCCCGCGTAGTTCCGGATGCGGTCCATCGTCCCGCTTTTCGCCCGGATCCGGCCCTCGGCGGGCGAACCACCGCCGATGCTCTTGAGTGTCCCCGACCGGCCGGCCACCGGCAGCGACGAACGGAAGCTCTCAAAGTGGGGGCTTTCCGATGCCGCCTGCAGCATCAAGGCCAGTTGGCGGGGTGTCACCGTGTTTGCCCGCGAGAGCCCGCATCCATCGCCCATGTAAAATCCTGTCATATCGATCCCCTTCCCCGCCCAGTGCGCCCGCACCGCCTCCGACGCCGATTCCGTCGTGCCCACGCCCGAGACCTTCACCCCGATCGCCCGATGCAGGCACTCGGCCTTGAGGTTGTCGGACTTGTGATTCGTCGTCATCAGGATTTCGGAAAGCGGTGCCGAAGATTGTTCGAAGATCTTCTTTCTCGCCCCGATCTCTTTCCCCGCCGCGACCAGAAGCCGGTCCGTCGTCGGTGCTCCGGTCACGGGCACTCCGTGCGCCACGAGATACTCTGAAAACGTCCGTGCACAGAAAAATGCCGGATCCGGCAACGCCCCCTTGATCGTGAAGGAACCGCTCCCCGCCGGCACCGTTCCGCGGAAGGTGAACAGTCGTCCATAGGCGTCTCCGTAAATGTATCCGTTGTCCCCCGATCCCGAAGCACCCACCCGCATCTCATTGATGAATTCGTGTCCGGGCAACGGCGGATTCGTTCCAGTGAACGGGGCCTTTGCACCAACCGAGGGCGTCCGGAAGGTCGCGTAAAACAGGTTCTGAAAAACTGTCAGCCCACTCGCCCCCGCCCCATAGTAATTGCCCGAGTCATTCCACTGCCAGGTATCGGGAGTCAGGACCGTCCCGAAAATCGAGGCATCGCCGATCACGGATCCTTCCACCTGTTTCACCCCCGCCTCGACCAAAGCGCTGCGCCATTTCGCATACGTCGGAGTCAGATCCATGGCGGCCAGAGTCGGATCGCCCCCTCCCCGGATCACCACATCTCCGGCGAGCACTCCATCTTCACCCAACGTTCCCGTCGTCTGCAGTTCGGTGACAAAGCGGCCATCGGGACCCAGCAATTCGTTCGCCGTCGCTGTCGTGAGCACCTTCATCACCGAAGCCGGAACCAGGCCGGAATCCATCCGGAATCCGACGGCTGAATCCGGCGCGGCTTCCAGATCGACGAGACAAAATCCCACCAAAGCGGTCTTCAACCCGCTCTCCCCGGCGATTTTCTCCACCTCTGCAATCACTTCCTCCACCGACGAAGCCTTCGCCGTCGCCGCGATCGAGAAACAAAAGAGCCATACCAGCAGTGGTCTCGACCAACGATTCCCCATTGAAACAAGTTTCCCTAACCGGCGCATCATCCCGGATCATCCTCCGCGATGGCGGAGACGTCAATTTCTCGTCGCATCCTGATCCTTGGCCGGCCTCGCCGTGCCCCGATCCCGGATCCAACCCTGTCGGGTCGCGGATCCAAGAGGGTTCAGTTCGCGGCCGTCGAATCGCTTTTTCCAGGCTTTGCCGCCTTGATCACGAAGTCGTCGTAGTGCACGTCGTCGATGTTCGTCGTCAGGCTCACCACCGATTTGGTCTCGTGCGACAGGCCTGCCGATTTCAAGCGGCCCACTTCATCGCCGTTCACCAAGACGACCACCTCGTCGCCCTTCGTACGGATCAGCAAGGTATGCCATTCCTCGCGCTTGAGATCGAGGGTGAAGTTCGCTGTCTTCGATTTCAGCATCTCCTGTGTCGCCTCATCGAGCGTGCCGCCGCCCTTGCGCTTCTCATAGATCGCATTCTCGAAATTCCCCGTCTTCGCATCACTGATGTTGCCACCCGTCGGGCTGATGAAGACACTGCAAATGTGCCCCGCGTGGGATCCCTTGTAATCCTTGTCGTCCATCCAGACGTTGAACCTTTCGGCCGTCGGACCGACGAAATTGAACTTCACCGAAATCTCCAGATCCTGCCGTCCCTCCGGGAAGCGGAAGGCATCGACGCCCGCGTGATCGTTGATGTCGATCGTCTTGCCGATCAGCACACCGCCCTTCACCTCGCTCTCGCTCTTGTAGTGGCTCCATGCCTCGCCGAAACCGTCCTTTTCAAAATCGTCCTCGAAGATCACCTCACTGTAATAGAGTTCGTCTTCTTTCCCCTGCCGTTTGAGATCCCAGGTCTTCAGAAACTCCTGGTCCTCGGCTGAAAGCGTCTCCACCGGCACATCAAACGGTTTGCGGTTCACCATCAATCTTGCCTTCCCGTCCCGCACATCGAGCAATTCCGCCTCGATCTCTTTCCCCGCATTGTTCGTGAATGTCCGGACCTCCCGCGCCAGCGCTCCCGACCCGACCATCATTCCCGACAATCCAAAAACCAGCAAAAGAAGGCGAATGTTCATATCCCAACCATCACCGCCCCGCCCCCCATCAGTCAATCCCATTCTAGAACCTGGAAGCCGCCCAACCGTCACGTCGATGCAACCGACGCTTTAAAAAGCCAGCCTATTTATTGACAAGTCTGACACCATGCTTTATCTTCGATGCTTCATGAGCTCAAGACGCATTCTCAAAGACGGCACTTCCTATCACCATTGCGTCTCGCGGGTCGTGGATCGGCGGCAGATTTTCGGAGCGACTGAGAAGGAGGCATTCCGCTCAATTCTTCGGAAACTGGAGGCTTTCACAGGAGTGCGGGTGGCGACTTATTGCCTGATGGGCAACCACTTCCATCTTCTTTTAGAGGTGCCGGATCGGAAGACTCTTCCGGAACTTACGGCGGAAAAATTGCTGGATCTGCTCCCCCTGCTCTACGATCGCGCGACGGTGGAAACGATCGCCCAACAGATCGCCACAGCCCGCAGATCCGGGGACCTGGCTTGGGAAAAAGCCCTCCTCCGGAGCTACGAACACCGCCGGGGCGATCTTTCGGTCTTCCTCAAGGAGTTGAAGCAGCGTGTCTCCCTCTACATGAACAAACGCCACGGGCGCACCGGCACGCTCTGGGAGGGTCGGTTCAGAAGTCTCCTCGTCGAAGGCGGCGAGGCGGCCCTTCTCGCGGTGGCCGCCTACATCGACCTGAATCCCGTCCGCGCCCGGCTGGTCGAGAGACCGGAAGACTACCGGTGGAGCGGATATGGGGAAGCCTCAGGCACGGGAAAAGGCGCGGCGATCGCCCGGCTCGGACTCGGATCGATCCAGCGCGAAGCCCTCGAAAGCCCCGGCACCTCCTTGGATTGGGAACACACCCGCGACCGCTACCGCCGTCTCCTTTATATCGAGGGAGAAGAAATCCCCTCGGACGAGGCCTACCACGCCCCCACCCGACCGGGAATCGCTCCAGAGGTCGTCTCACAGGTCACCTCCGGGTCGCCTCCGGATTCCCTGCCCGAACTTCTGCGCCGAAAAGTCCGCTATTTCTGCGACGGGGCCGTTCTCGGATCGGAAGCGTTTATCGAGGAAATCTTCGACAAACTCCGCGCCGAGGGCCGCATCAGTCCGAAACGCCGCTCCGGTGCCCGCGCTCCACGAGGCAATGGCTGGGGCGAGCTGAAGGTTCTCCGCGATCTGCGGGTCCGTGTCTACGGGTCTTCTCCTTCAAAAAGAGGCTAATTCCCGAAAAGTTTCATCAGCCCCTTCTTCTCGCGCTTCCCGGCGGGAAAGACCTCCGCGAGAGCTTGGACGAGGGCATGTCCGATCAGGTCCTGATACTCCGGCTTCTGCACCATCATCTCCTCTTCGCGATGGATGATGACGCCGCATTCCAGCAGGATCGCGGGCAAGGACGACGATTTCAGGACGACGAGATCGGAGAATTCATAAACACCCGTCGTCTCATCGAGCAAAGGCCGGTTCTCACCCTGGATCGGCTCGGCATGATGCAGGGTCGGTCGCAGCCCGGATCCGTAGAGAGCGGCTCCCACCTTCAGAGCAAGCGACCGACTGACCTCGGCCTTCGCGTTTTTCGACGAGGTGAAAACGCTGTAGCCCCGGAAATTGTCGGCATAGTCCCGTTCGACACCCCCATGGGTCCACTTGCGGAGATACTTGTCGTTGACCGAATCGTGGTGGATCGAAATGAAGACATCCGCCTTCTCCCGCGCCGCGATTTCGGGGCGTTCGGTGAGGGAAGAAACCAATCCATCGGCATTCACCACGATGACCGTCGCCCCCGCTTTTTCGAGGACGCCGGCGATGACCCGGGTGGTGGCCAGATTGAAGGACAATTCCGGCACACCACGTGCGCTCATCGCACCGGGTTTCAGGCGGTAATGCCCGACATCCAGAGCGACCCGCAGGCCCGCGAGCGGCTGCCCGGTAAACTCCGCTTTTTTCCACTTGGATGGATCGGTCCCCTCCTGCCCGGTCGCGAAGAGGGGATGGAAACAGAGCAGGAGGGCAAGGAAAGCACGGAGAAACGACATGCCTCGAAGTTCGCCCCGTCCCCGGCATCGGGCAAGGACGGAGCGCCGCCGTTTTCCTGCCCCGCCGGTGAAATCGGGTCGTATGACAAAAGGTCTTCTTCCCTTCGCGCCGCCATCTGATACCCTCCCGGACATGCATCGACGCGATTGGCTCAAGGGCACCTCGGCCGCCGGACTGGCCCTCCTTACCTCACGCTGGTCCACGACGGCCCGCGCCGCCGAGGCTCTCTCCGCACAGTTCCCGGACCTGGCCGAGCGGGTCCTCGCCAAAGCCACCGAACTCGGCGCCTCCTTCGCGGACCTGCACCTCATGCAGACGGATTCGGAGTCGCTCTACGTCCGGGAAGAAATGGTGCAGGGGGTGAACGCCGGATCCTCTTTGGGTGGTTCTGTCAGGGTCCTCGTCGATGGGGCCTGGGGGTTTGCGGCGAGCGGCGAGATCACCGAGTCCCGTCTCCTCGCCCTCGTCGAATCAGCCGTGGCCATCGCCCGAGGACAAAGCGGATGGCGCGCCCGTCCGATCGAGATCGAGACCCTGCCCGCGTTTACCGGCGTGTGGGAAATGCCGGTCAAGACCGATCCCTTCACCGTCGCCCTTGAGGAAAAAGTCGATCAACTCCTCGACATCAACCGCGCCGCCCTCGGAAAAGGTGCGAGCTATTGCAGTTCCCAAGTCGCGGCGGTGCGCGAGCGTAAATGGCTCGCCAATACCTTTGGAACTCGGGTGGAGCAATCCCGCATCCGCATTCACCCTTCGTTCGGCGTCACCGTGGTCGATCCGAAGAAAGGCGGGTTCGCGACCCGCTCGAGCCTGCGCCCGCCCCGCGCGGCGGGTTGGGAGCATCTCTCCGAGTGGGACGCCGCCGCCGAGTCCGCCCTCGCCGTGGAACAGGCGAAGGAAAAATTGGCCGCTCCCTCGGTGACGCCAGGGAAATACGATCTCGTCATCGCTCCGAGCAATCTCTGGCTAACCATCCACGAAACCGTGGGACACCCCACCGAACTTGATCGCGCCCTCGGCTACGAGGCGAACTTCGCCGGCACCTCCTTCTGCACGCCCGACAAACTCGATACGCTCCAGTATGGCAGCGACATCGTGAATCTCTTCGCCGACCGCAGCGCCGAGGGCGGACTCTCCACCGTGAAGTGGGACGACGACGGGGTGCAGACCGGAGGCAAGGAATTCCCCATCGTGAAGGACGGCGTCTTCCGGAATTTCCAGATGGCCCTTGGCCAGGCCGCCCTCATCGGCCGTGAAGGTGGCTCGAACGGCTGCGCCTACGCCGACAGCTTCGACGCCTTTCCCATCCAACGCATGCCGAACATCTCACTCCAGCCCGGCCCTGACAAGACCACCAACGCCGAAAGCCTCATCGCCGATGTCGAGGACGGCATCTACATCGAGGGCAACGGGAGCTGGAGCATCGACCAGCAGCGTTACAATTTCCAATTCACCGGCCAGGTCTTCCATCGCATCCGCGACGGCAAGCTCGACGGCATGTTCCGCGATGTCGCTTACCAGGGCAATTCGGTCGATTTCTGGAAAGCCTGCGATGGTCTCGGCGGTGCCTCCACCTACGAGCTCGGCGGCGCCATGAATTGCGGCAAAGGCCAGCCCCAGCAGGTCGCGCCTGTTTCGCACGGAGCCGTGCCGGCGCGCTTCCGTCAAATCAACGTGCTGAACACGGCCGATGAGTCGGGCAAAAAAACGGCGGCGCTGGGGCGCCCCGCCCACACTTTTGATTGCAGCGGAGGAGGACGGGCATGGGCATGAATCGATCGGAATTGGAGGCGCTCAGCGCCAAGATCCTCGGACTCGTCACCGCCGAGCACGCCGAGCTGTATCTCAGCGACAACGAGGATCTCATCCTCCGTTCGGCAAACAACGACCTCACCACGAACGGTCTCGTCAGCCGCGTCACCCTGCACCTCTCCGTCGGCTACGGGAAACGCTCGGCGTCGATCTCGCTCTCACAGACCGACGGGACCTCGCTCCGCGACGCCGTGAAAAAGGTCGAGACCATGGCAAAGCTCGCCCCCGAGGATCCCGAGTCCCTGCCGCCCGTGGGGCCCTCGACCTACGCGGAGCCGCTCACCTGGTCAGACGCCACCGCGGCGCTGACTCCGGGTGAAGCTCTCGCGCGGCTGCGCCCCGTCATCGAGGCGGCACGGACCGCCAAGGTCGACAGCGCCGGGTATTTCTCCCGCACCGCCGGCACCTCCGTCTATGCGAACAACCTCGGCGTTTTCATCGCCCAGCGATCTTCGCACCTTGGATTTTCCATCACCGCCCGCACCGCCGGGGGACGAGGTTCCGGCTGGGCGAGCACCCGTGTGAAAGATCTCGCCGATCTCGATCTCGGACCCGTCGGAGAGCGGGCCATCCAAAAAGCGCGCGACTCCCGCAACGCGGCCGCGCGACCCGCCGGACGCACCACCGTCGTCCTCGAGGCGGCCGCGGCGCGCGACCTCGTCGGCCTGCTCGCCTGGGGACTCGATCGGCGCAGCTTCGATGAAGGTCGCAGTTTCCTCAACGGCCTCGTCGGTGAAGGCGAGGATCCCTTGGGCAAAGCCCTTTTCGGTGACAAGGCCACCGTGATCACCGATCCGCTCGATCCTCTCGCCCCCTGCGGGACCCACGAGAGCGGCTTGCCTGTTACCCGCACCACCTGGATCGAGAATGGGGTGCTCAAGACCTTGCCAGTCGGCCGCTTCTGGGCGCAAAAACAGGGCATCGCTCCCCAGCCCGGCCCGGGGAATCTTCTCATGCCAGGCGAGGGGAAATCCCTCGAGGCCCTCATCGGCGGCGTCGAGGATGGGGTGCTCGTGACGCGGCTCTGGTATCTGCGCATGGTCCAGCCGCAGAGCCTGCTCTACACCGGGCTGACCCGCGATGGCACCTTCGCGATCCAGGACGGAAAAATCGCCGGCCCCGTGAACAATTTCCGCTTCAACGAAACCCCGGTGAACGTGCTGAAAAACCTCGTCGCGAGCGGCGCACCCGAGCACGTCCTCGGGAGCGAGAGCGACATGCCCATGCTCGTGCCCGCCCTCGTCGTGAAGGATTTCAATCTTTCGTCCGTCTCCGAAGCGAGCTGAGCCTTCACTTGCAAAGGCCGCGGCTTTCGTTCCATTAGCGACATGCCCCGCGAATCCAGCAGTGAAAAAATCCGTCGCCGTCGCGAAGCGATGGCGGAGAACGATCGTCAGAACCGCCGTTGGTTACTTCTCATCGTCGCCGGCATCATCCTCGCCGTCGTCGTCCTGCTCGCGAGGCGCTGGATCGAATCCGGCCCCGTCGATCTGAACAAAGCTTCGATCGAGAAACTCGAGACCCTGCCCGGCATCGGCCCCGAGACCGCCAAAGCCATCGTCAAGGGCCGCCCCTACCAGACGATCGAGGACCTTGGCCGCGTCAAGGGCATCGGCCCGGCCACGATCGAAAAGATCCGCGAACGATCCACGGTCGAGTGACCTTCTTCTTCTTCACTCCACCCGCAGGCTCCAGAGCTTGTGGCTGGCGGTGATGAAAAGCGTCTTTCCATCGGTGGCACCGAAGGTGCAGTTCGTGATCATGTCCTCCGGCACCGGCAGGGTGCGCACCAGCTCACCGGATGCGGGATCGATCACGTAGACCGCGGCCGGATATTTTTCGGCCGTTTCCACCGGCAGATTGGGAAAAAGCAGGCCCGCGGTGACGTAGAGATTGCCATCGGGGCCCCAGCACATCCCATCGGGTCCGCGCTCCGTGCCCCAGTCAAAGAGCAGTTTCCGGCTTTCCGGATCGACCGTGCCATCCGCGCGGAAATCAAAACGCCAGAGCTTGCGATTCCCGCCGACTCCATTGTTCGGCCCGCTGTTGACGTTGTCGGCCACATACAGGTGTTTCCCATCGGGAGAAATCACGATGCCGTTCGGCCGCTCCACCTCATGGGTGATGATGCGCGTCACCTTTCCATCGGGAGCGATGCGGTAGACCCCTTCGACCGGCTTGCCCGCGTCATCGAGGATCTGCATCCCTTCCCAACGTCCATAGCGGGGATCCGTGAAATAGACCGATCCATCGGCGGCCAGCGCGAGATCGTTCGGACCGTTGAAGGCCTTGCCCTCGAAGTTCGCGACGAGCACCGTGATCGTTCCGTCGAGTTCCGTGCGCGTGACGCGTTTGTCGCCGCCCTCACAAGCATACAATCTTCCCACCGCGTCGAAAACGAGTCCGTTCGCCTTGCCCGAAGGCTGGCGGTAGACCTGGAAAGTGCCGTCCTTCATCCGGCGCATGATGCGGTTGTTCTCGATGTCGGTGAAAAAGACGCTCTCGGTGGCCGCGTGCCAGGCGGGCCCCTCGGTGAAAGCGACGCGGCCTTCGATTTTCAAATCCGTCGGCCAAGCCGTCTGCGCCGCGACGGGAGAGAACGGGAGGAGGAGAGACGCCGCGACGAGGAGAAAGAGATACCATTTCATATCGGTAGCTTTTTCCAGAATTCCCGAGCTTTGGCAAGTGCGCCGATCCGTCCCGGCCAAGATCATTTCCTTTCCTTGCCAGCCGAGCAGTTTTTACGCACACTCCCGACGCCGATTGCATCCAAACTCATGAAGATCCTCGTCCCCGGAATCCTTTTCGCCGTCCTCACCTCCTTCGTTTTCACCCTTCACGCCGAAGAGGCCGCCGTCCGCTCCGCCGATGATGCCCGCATCGCCGCGATGCGCCAACCTGACAAAAGCGCCCTCGAGGCGGCCTTCTCCGATGAACTTCGTTACTCCCACTCCAACGGCGTCGTCGACACAAAAGCCTCCTTCATCGACGTCCTGGTCTCCGGCAAAACGAAGTATCTCGGATACGATCATGTCGAGCGCGGGTTCACCTTCCCCGCACCCGGGATCGCCCTGATGAGCGGCAAGGCCCGCATCCAGGCGGAGTCGGCGAAGGGGAAAATGGACAGCGTCCTCGCCTACCTCGCCGTGTGGAAGGAGGAGGGCGGCCAATGGAAATTCCTCGCCTGGCAATCCTGCCGCCTCCCCTCCGAGGAGACCAAACCCTGATCGGTCACCGACCCTACCCTCTTCAGTCCCGCCTCTTTCCCGATGAGCCGCACCGACGACCACACCACCCTCTTCCGCTCCGCGTGGTCGATCTACGATGCCATCGCCGCGGAGAACTACATGTTCCATCGCGAGATCTACGCCCTCGTCACCGGACAACTCCACCGGCGCGCCGCGGCGGGATCCTACACCCTCCTCGATCTCGGATGCGGCAATGCCCGGTTCCTCGCCCCCTCGCTGCGCTCCGCCCCTCCGGATCGCTACACCGGCGTCGACCTTTCTCCCGCCGCTCTCGCCGAGGCGCACGATTACCTCGAGGGCATCGACGGTGTCTCGCTGCACGAGGATGACATGGTCGGTTTTGTGTCTTTGTCAGTCGATCGTCCCGATGTGATCTTCACGGGCTACGCCGTGCATCATCTGCCCTCTCCGGCGAAAGCGCGACTCTTCGAGGCCTGCGCCGCCGCCCTCGCGCCCGGCGGCGAACTGCTGATGGTCGATGTCGCCCGCGAAGAGGGGCAGGATCGCGACACCTACATCCGCACCTACCTCGACCTGATGCGGCACGAGTGGACCGCCGTGCCCGCCGCCATGATCGAAGAGGCCTGCGATCACGTCGCCGCCCACGACCAGCCCGAGACCGTTTCCGATTTGTTCGCCATGGCGAAAGCCGCGGGTTTCTCCCTTGCCGGGGTGCTCGACCAACACGGACCGCACCACCTCTTCCGTTTTTCGATCTGATCCCCCAACCCCATCCAAACCCACGTCATGAAATCCATCGTCACCGCACTCGCCGCACTCTGCCTCATCACCCCTCTCTCCGCCGACGATCTCCGCCAGCATCCCGCTCCGGACGCGGCCGGCTTCGAGGTTCTCTATGACGGAAAAGATCTCTCCAAGCTCAAAACCGAAGGCAACTGGCAGATCCAGGCGGACGGCTCGCTCAAGCTCACTCCGCGCGAGGGCGAGAAAGGCTGGACGCGCTACCACCACTACCTCTGGGTGCCGGGTGAATACGGCGATTTCTCGATCGATTTCGAATTCCAGTACACCGCCGGCGGCAATTCCGGACTCTACTTCCGCTGTGCCGACGACATCGATCCCACCAAGTCCGGCTTCGAGGTGCAGATCCTCGATTCCCACGGCGTCACGAAAGAGCTCGGCCATCACGACATGGGTGGCATCATCAAGACACAGGGCGCCTCGAAGAATGCCTCCAAACCGGCTGGTGAATGGAATCGCATGACCGTCTCGATGGCCGGTGACCGCGTCGTCGTCGTCCTCAACGGCGAGTGCATCCAGGATTTCAACCTGCGCGAAAAGAAGCCCGCCGACAAGGACCTGCCCGCCATCGGCAAGATCGCGATCCAGGATCACGGCCAGCCGTTTGCGATGCGGAACATCCGGATCCGGAAGGGGTGAATCTCGCAAAAACCACGAAATCGGCTTGCAGGGAGGGCTGGACGGCGTTGATCTTGGCGCGATGAAGCCACTCCGCCCGATCCTTGCCGCAGCCGCCCTTTTCCTGCTTCTTTCCCCGCTCTCCGCTGCCGTCACCGGCAAAGCGATCGAGTATCCCGTGGGCGAGGTCCTCTGCGAGGGCTGGCATGCCTTCGATGACAGCGTCGCCGGGAAACGTCCCGCCATCCTCATCGTGCATCAGTGGACGGGCCTTTCCGAGAACGAGAAGATGCGCGCCGAAATGCTCGCGAAACTCGGCTACAACGTCTTCGCCCTCGACATCTACGGCAAAGGCATCCGCCCCCAGCCGCCCGAATCGGCGAAGGAGTCGGGCAAATACAAGGAAAACCGTGCCCTTTTCCGCAAGCGCCTCGAAGCGGGACTCCAAGTGCTGCGCGGCCTGCCGCAGACCGATCCGGAGAAAATCGCCGCGATCGGTTATTGCTTCGGTGGCACCGGAGTCCTCGAACTCGCCCGCGGTGGAGCGAAGATCGATGGCGTTGTCAGCTTTCACGGCGGACTCGGCACGCCCACACCCGACGACGCGAAGAACATCGCCTGCGAGGTCCTGGTACTGCACGGAGCGGACGATCCCTACGTGCCCCCGGCGGAGGTCGAGGCCTTCCACCGCGAGATGAAAGCGGCCGGGGTGAAGTATGAATTCGTCGCCTATCCCGGCGCGGTCCACGCCTTCACCCAGAAGACGGCCGGCGACGATCCCTCGAAAGGGGCCGCCTACCAGGCCGAAGCCGACGCGAAATCCTGGGAGGCGATGAAAGCCTTTTTCGACCGGATTTTTGGCAGTTGAACCGCTGCCCGGAAATCGTCTCTCCGCTTGCGGCCTTCGCGGTTTCCGTCTACCTTCCCACCCGACCCGGAAAGGGGCATTAGCTCAGTTGGTAGAGCGTCTCGTTCGCAATGAGAAGGTCAGCGGTTCGATTCCGCTATGCTCCACTCCTTTTCCCCGCCGCGTTTCCGACCCCGTCCCCATGGATCCGGCGCCCGACTTTCCCAAGTCCGTCTTTCGATCAAACGGGCTCGTTTTCAATCTGGTCTGCGGGGCTTACTTTCTTTTCCTCTCGCCTCACGTCGTTGCCGCGGTGCAGGCGGGCGTGGAGGGCGAAGGCAAGGCCGTCTGGCTCGGGGTGCTGCTCCTCCTCTTGATGGTGCTCGAGGTCCGTTCACTGCCGGCCAAACTGAAGATCGTCCATTACGCCCTGCGCGGCCAACGCACCGCCGATGCCACCTCGGCGGGAGTGTTTTTCCTCTGGATGTTCCATGCGGTGATCTCGATTCTCGTTTTCCTCCAGGCCATGGCCGCCTTCGGTGCGGAGACGGTCGCCAAGGACGGCAGCGGAGATTTGCCGGTCTGGATGGGGGCGCTTGTCTTTCTCGTCGTGATCAAGGAGCTCTACCTCCTCGGACCGATCTGGCTCACGAATGGCGCGAAACTGCCCGCGAAGCTCCACGCACGGCCGCGGCCGGAGGAAGGGTTTCACGATCTCGTGCTCGTCAGCTACGCGTGTCTCGCCTACTCGCTAATCTCAGGCCTGATGGAGCAGCAGCCGCTGCCACGCGGAGAGCCGCTCGCGCTGGTCGTCAATGTCTTCGCCGCGAGTGTGGTCTTTCTCATTTTTTATCTGCCCATGCGCATCCCTTATCAGATCGAGGAGTGGGCGGCGGTCCGTTCGCGCGGAGATTTCTGGCGATGGGTGCTCTCGATCCTCGCGGCTCTCGTTCCGGCTTTGTGGGCGCTGCGTTGAGAGAGTCACCTCTTCTTCGCGAGATCCTCGAGCAATCCCCGCAGCCTCGCCCGCGTGAAGCGCTGCAGGAGGAGACAAGGAAGGTTCGAAGCGAAAGCGTAGACGATCATCACGATCGCGGCGACGGGCCACGGATTCCAGATGAGTGTCAGGAGAATGCCGGGGATCTGCGCGTAGTGGGCCGCTTCGCCGCGACAGGTCTCGGCGATGAAAGCGCGGAGGTAGGCGGGATCCTTGTCGCCGAGCTTGCCCTTGGCGAAGCCATCGAACCAGGGCGCGGCATCGGGGAGGAGATGTTTCCACCGGCGGATCTGGAAAAGCGTCTGATAGATCCGGCCTCCCGCCTCCCATGACCGCCCGCGATAGAGCCAGGCATCCGGATGGAAGCGATCGCGGTCGAGCTTTGTGAACCACCACGAGATCCCGAGATGGATCGCGGGAATGCCGAGGGCGTTCAGGATCACGATCCAGAGGTTGGAAAGCTCAAGCCACATCGCGTCCTTTCCACGTCACTTTTCCACCGGCTTTCTTCCGTCGCAGGGCCCGGAAAAAGACGATCTGATAGAAGGCGAGCGACATGGGGAAAAAGAGGGCGTTGAAGAAGCCGAAATTCCCCGCGCTGCGGAAGACGTGGAGGCACTGGATGACACCGAGCAGGTAGAGCTTTCCGATGAAGAGCCGCTGCCAGAAATCCGCGAGCGGCAGGAAGGTCAGGACGATCGTGATCATGATCAGCCCGGAAAGCCAAGCCGAGATCCCGATCATCGCCGCGCGTGGCGTATTGCCCGCGCCGGAGACGAAACCCTTGCTCCAGCCCGAGACGAGATCGCCGTAGCCCCCGGGAAACATCCGCATCGCGAGGGTGCCCTTTCCGAGGTAACAACGGCAGGCGATGCCGGCCTCGCGGAAATCGCGGGAGAGGTGGAAGTTTTCGAGGACCTTCGCTTTCACCCGGCGATGTCCGTCCACGGCGGCATAACTCTTCTTCGAGAGGAGCATGGCTTGTCCAAAAAGTCCGATCTCGCGCGCCCCGGGACCTTTCATGGTGAAGGCGTTCATCCCGAGGATCATGATCGAATTGAAAAAGGCGGAGAGTTCCTCGTAGGCCTTTTCGATGCGATGCCAGGGGCAGACCGAATGCACCGCTTCCGGCTCCGTCGCGGCGAGTTCGGCGAGGCGACGCAGCCCGCCCGGCTGCGCGACGAGATCGGCGTCGAGGAAGAGGAGCCAATCTCCCGAGGCGGCGTCGGCGCCCTGCTGGCAGGCCCAGGGTTTGCCATACCAGCCTTCGGGAAGATCGGATCCGGAGATGACGGTCGCCCCGTGCCCTCGCGCGACTTCGGCGGTGCGGTCGGAGGAATGATCATCGACGACGAGGATCTCGTGCGGCGTGAAAGAGGGATCGCGCAGCGAAGGGAGGAGTCGCGAGAGATTGTCCTCCTCGTTCCGCGCCGGGATGACGATGGAGAGCTTCACCTCCGGCACCGTCGCCCGCGCGATCCCAGGCACGGCGCGGAGCCTCAGGAAAACGCTCCAGCCCGCGATCCAGAAGGCAAGGGGCAGACCGAGGAAGATCCAGAGGATGAGGTCCATGTTCGAGAGGAGCTCGGGCACTCTTGCCCGCATCATTGGCTTTTCGAAATCCGTCTGCGGGCAGGAGTGCCCGCGCTCCCTTCTTTCGTCAGCCCCGACGCCCTTCCCGTTTCAGGATGCGGTCGCAGACCTTCTGGCCGCTGAGCACGGCCATGGGCATGCCGCCTCCGGGGTTCACGCTGCCGCCGGTGAAAAAGAGATTCGAGTATTTCGACGACTGCTTCGGCGCCTTGAAGGCCTGGTTCAGCTTCCAATCGCTGACGACACCGTAGATCGAACCGCGGTTCGAGTAATACATGCGCTCGATGTCGACGGGAGTGAGAAGGTCCTCGACGACGACCTGCTTTGACTTCGGCGGGTCGGCCACGATGACCTGCGGTTGAATCTGACGCTGCATCTCGACGACGGCCGCCGCCGCCTGAGTCATGAATTCGGCCGCCTGCGCCTGGATGGTCGCGACGGCCTGCTGCACTTCGGCGGCCAGCGCGGCGCGGTCGGTCGCCA